>DIRN01000007.1 GCA_002426645.1 Firmicutes bacterium UBA5435
AGGTAGGCGAGCTACAGGATGGTCCGAACTATCTTTAGGAGGCTTGACCACGACTATAGCACCCCAATACTTCTGGCAAAACTACCCGAAACAGATAGAGGTTACGAAGGATAATATTACTATCAGTCTCATGCCTACCCTCCAACGAGGTCAGTATAGTGGTAAAGCCAAAAATCAAGCGGAGGATACACGTCTATTCTTTTACTTGCAAAATGATGGATATAAGCTAAGGGCAGGGATGAATAAACGTCATCAGTTCCTCTTTGCCTTTGGAGAGAACGCTGATAATATCCCAATTGAATATGTTGATACCAGTCTAAGAGCATCTGTACCAAGGGAGCAGTATGCGCTCTCCCGAGCTTTTGGGCCGATGGGTGTAGAACCAGGTAGTATTTCAGATCTCTTTGTAGAAAAACTAGATTTCCATCTAAACCTCTTTACTAATACTTTAGAGAGTCAACGCACCTATGGAATGATGAACTTTGGAGACTGGTGGGGCGAACGTCAGCTAAATTGGGGTAACCTAGAGTATGATTTAGCACAGGGACTCTTCATGAGCTACGTACATACTGGGAATGATCTCGCATTTATCCTTGGTGAACGGGCAGCATTGCACCAGATGGATGTGGACGTTGCACGTCAACACTGGGATCCCGATGAAGTTGGTTTTCACCACGAGCACTGTATGGCTCATACTGGTGGATACTGGTCGAAAAATACCTTTGGAGCAGGAATGGAAAACACAATAAGCAACTTAGGACACGTATTTAATAATGGTTTAGTCACCTATTACCATATGACTGGAGATCCAATGGGTTTAGAGACTGCAATCCGAATAGCTGATCACTATATAAGGAGAAAATCTGGTGACTATAGTTCTTTTAATTACTTCAACAATTGGAACTTCGATGCAGGACGGTTTGGGGGTTGGCCCCTTATCATGTTCATGACAGCGTACAAGGGAACAGGTGATCCTTATTATTTAAACGCTGCACGTCTCATAATGGATAGAGTTTATGAGAATGAGGCAGCTGGAGGAGCATGGCCTAACATAAACAAGAGCCGAGGCATACAACAATTCGTATTATCTAGTACCATGATGCAGACTGGGGTACTAATCACCGGTATTCTTGAGTATTATTACGAAACTGGTGACCAGCGTATACCTCCTATGATAGTAAGGGCTACGGAATATATTGCAGAGAATGCGCTGGATGAAAATGCAGGTATACTCAGAGAGACTACTGCCTTGGATTTAAATCAACCGCATTGGGCTGAATGTATAGATGTTGGGTTAGCAGCAGCCTATGAGTTCTCAGGAGATGAAACCATAAAGAAAGTACTCTTTGGAAACTTCATGTTCAGGATAAACCAGCCTAAATATGGTTCCACCGGCAAGGCACTGGCCCAAATGATCAGGTTTGAACCAATGGCTTTAAAGGTAATGGATGAAATAGCAGAGGATTTTAAGTAAAGTCTTGGTATATAAATACTACTATGCGAAGAAGGTGTTTGTTTCCATGAAGATTCAAGGTCTCTTGTATGATATTGCTAGAGGGTTGCGAGGAGATGTAAAGTATATTGAAGAGCTGATACCTAGGTTATCATCGTATGGCTATAATATGTTGGTACTTCATCTAGAATACAGGTTTCAGTTTCGGAGTCATCCAGTTATAGGCCCTGAGGATAGTCTTAGACCTGAAGATGTAGTATATCTCGATGGTATCGCTAAAGAATACGGAATTGAACTTGTACCTTGTGTGAATTGTGCAGGACACTGTGAAGGAATATTATTACTTGAGAAGTATAAGTCCCTTGGTGTTGATCCTACGGGAATGACCAAAGGGGTGGAACAGCTTATAGTTGGAGATGAAAAAGCTTTAAATTTAATTAAAGAGCTCTATACTGATATCATGAACTCTTTTTCTTCAAAGTACTTTCATATAGGAGGCGACGAAGTCAGACGACTTGATGTTCAGCTGCCCCACTTGAGTGAGGAAGAACGCTGGCCTATTGCTTTAGAACACGTTCTCTCTATTATTGATTTTGTCAAGGAACGAGGGAAGATCCCCATGATATGGGGAGATATGTTTCTCAAGCATAGAGAGTGTATTAATAGGGTTTCAGATGATGTTATCATCTGTGATTGGGAATACTTTGATAGACCCTCTCGAAGTGGTCCAGGGAATATAGAAGGGCAACGTTTCTTTAAGGAAGCGGGTAAACGAGTACTTGCCTCTCCAGCAATTAATGGATTCTATGGACATCCATTAGTATCAGTAAATAGTACTGAGAATATTAGGGCCTTTACATCAGATAATCAAGCTGTAGATGGCGATGGTATCTTGCTTTGCACATGGGAGACTAATTTCGGTTCATTCTTTAGTTCCCATTGGCCTTGGATAAAGTTGCAGAGTGATGTCATAAGAGGCACTGACTCTGGAGGAATGGAGTTCTTGCGCGAGTACACTCGTGATGAATGGGGCCTTGATTCAGACGCGCTCAAGGAATGGTATGAACTTATAGATGTTGAAGTCCAGAAGATCCTATCGCCATATTCTGATCTTCCTTTCACATTGATATGTATCTTACGCCATCAGGTATTCAGGACTAAGAACATACTACCTCCTTTATATGATTCCCGTTCGTGGCTTGGTAAAGAAGTTAGATCCGAACTCTTAGATGTACTAGGCAAGGCAAAGAAGGTTGCTGAAGGAATGTACGATAAAGCGGTTAGGAGAAGAGAGGAGCCACTTAGGTTACTACAGTGGACAGATACCTTTATATGCATTCTCCAATTAGCCGAGTTAGTAGATGAATTAGAGAAGTCGTACCATGAGGCAGCTATAGCTCAAGGCTCTGATTCTGAGCTTTTCGTAGAAGCGTTAAATAGATGCGTGAGTATTCTCCAAGAGATGGTTTGTGTCTCTAAACCTTTAGGAGATTGGACTGAAACCCTAGTTAAGTACGAGAATCAGGTAGCTGAGGAGAAGTGGTGGATCCCTCAAGCACAGAAGGACCTGGCATGGAGAGGGGAAGAACTGAAGAAGGTTTTAGAGAATAACAGAAGCCTAATCAATTTTAACCGATTTATCAGGTTTGATCCGGATATACCTAATAGGGTTATGAATAGGTAAGGAGGAATGTCAATGAGCAAAGACTTGCTAAATGAGATTAGTGCAAAAGTACAAAGATTTAAGGATTTTGCCATAGCCAAGCACGAACTAGGCGTAAATATCCATGAACTTTTAGCTGAGTATGAAGGGTGTATTGAAGAATTTACAGAAAAGGTAAAAGAATTATCAGTGGTAGAGAGTACCCAGTATAACGAACCTGATACGCTTAAGGATATCCGGGACTCTAGACCTGAAGGGTCAAGGCAGATTCCCTTTACACTTTCAGATGCAGAGCTATATGATAAGATCCTTGGAGGTTGGCTAGGGCGTGCAGCAGGATGTCTCCTAGGTATTCCTGTTGAGGTCATGACAAAAGACTATATCAAGAACTTTGCTGCAGCTGTTGGTGAGGCATATCCTCTTAATGACTATTGGGGTACTCTGCCGCCTCATAGATCACCATATAAGAAACATTATGGTCATACTAGGTTATCCGACATCATTAGACCGTTTATAAGATCCATGGCTTCAGACGACGACATGATGTATTCAGTCCTCAATCTAATGATACTTGAGGAATATGGTATTGATTTTACTCCTGATGATGTTGGCGATGCATGGCTAAAATACCTTGCGCAAGTATGTACAGCTGAAAAGATGGCTTTAAGGAATTTAAGAGCAGGACTTAAACCGCCTGAAACCGCAATAGTTGATAATCCATATTGGGAATGGATAGGAGCGAGTATTCGTGCTGATACTTGGGGTTGGGTCTCACCTGGTCGCCCTGAGATGGCAGCAGAGATGGCGTATAAAGACGCGACTGTATCTCATATTAAAAACGGAATTTACGGAGAGATGTTCTTTGCAGCGATGATAGCTGCTGCATTTGTTACTAGTGATATAAGAAGTTTAGTCCAGATCGGACTCTCTGAGATCCCAGCACGCTGTCGCCTTGCTGAAGCTATAACTCAGACTGTCAAATGGTATGATGAGCTTAATGATTGGAATAAAACCTGGGACAAGATAAATGAAGCGTATGGTCATTATCACGCTGTACATACAATAAACAATGCCTGTTTCACCATACTTGGTCTCTTGCACGGTGAAGGTGACTTTACAAAGACTATATCTTATACAGTGATGGCAGGATTTGATACTGACTGTACTGGCGCGACTGCTGGATCAATAGCAGGAGTAATCTATGGTAGGAAAGGGCTCCCTTCACGGTGGTACGAACCTTTCAACGATACACTGGAATCATATATAATTGGTCATCCTGAGGAGAAGTTTACTGAGCTCGCTCAGAGAACAATGGCAATTGCCAAAGCGATACTTTGCAAATAAAGGAGGTCTATCAGTGTTTAAGGATACAAAAGGTTGGGGTTTAGATATTACGGCTCATGGCCTTACCTGGACTGGTCCGCATGTAACCATGGAGGCATCAAGCGCTATTACTACTCTCTCAGGTCCTATTCTATGGAAGCATGAGGCTAGAGATATAGAAGACCGTAAAGATGTCATCCCTAATTGTAATAAATATGTCTCTGATACCTTTACCTCAGATGGATTAGAGATTAAACGAGAGATATTATTTAATGAGGAAGACCTTTCGCAATTTAATATAAGACTAATACTTAAAAATACAGGGACTGAAAGCATTCAACTGGATAAAATTATACCGGTTTTAGTGGAGGGTCAAGACAAACTAAGAATAGGAGAATCCACTGCATCAGAATGGGCTGTCCTTCGTCAGGGGCGTCATAAAAATGACCTGCCTTCTGTATGTGTTCTTGGTGAGACAGATGCTAGGTTTGCAGATGCAGTGAAAGGGCTCTCAGAGGCTGGAGATGCCATCCAAAGAGATGAGAACCAAATGCCATTAGGAATAGTCAGTGATGAACTTACTGTTATAAAAGGGAATAAGGGAGAAGGTCCAGGAACTCTACTCATTGGCTTTCTTACAGGCATGTCACAGCTTGTAGCGTGCACTATTAGTCTAGAACATACTAGGCAGGATCTAAAGAGCCTTGAGGTTGCCTGTTTATTGGATGGGACTACTTTGAACCCAGGCGGAGAAAGAGCAGGAGAGTGGCTGAGGGTCAATGGTAACGATGATACCTTTGAGGCAATAGATGAGTTTGCAAATGTTAAAGCTCATATGTCTAAGACGCGTCCTGAACCCGATCCTCTTTCAGTCTACTTTACTTGGTACTATTATGGTATGACCATAAATGAAGAGGACATCAACGCTAATCTCGCAGTTCTTCAGGAAAAGAAGATCCCGCTAGATGTCTTTGAGATAGATCATGGGTGGACACGATTAGTGGGAGACTGGGAACCTAATTACAAGTTTCCTTCAGGCATGAAGGCAGTGGCCCAAAGTATTAGGGAAAGCGGATTTTGTCCAGGGATATGGACAGCCCCTTTTATAATAGAGCCAGCATGCGAATTATGGAATTACCATCCAGATTGGATATTAAAGAATCATAAAGGTGCACCTGTTATATTCCCAATGAAATTAATGAGTTACTATGTATTAGATCCAACCCATCCTGAAGTTCAGAAATGGCTTGAGGACTTGTTCAGGAAAATGACGTATGATTGGGGATTTACATATCACAAACTAGATTTTGTACGTGCAGTTGCAGATGCACCTGATGCTAAGTTTTATAACAACCAGGCTACTAGGGCAGAAGCGTATAGGATGGGTATAGCTGCAGCAAGAAGAGGAGCAGGGCCAGATGCATACATATATATATGCGGTGGATTATACAGCCCTTCAGCTGGACTTGTTCAAGGGCAGCGTACAGGTTCAGATGTTCGCAGTATGTGGCCTGTGAGACCGGCAGGGGTTACTGGACCTGTTGCACCCCATACAGTAAAACAGAATGTGCTGAGATATTGGATGAACAAACTATGGCATAATGATCCAGATGCCCTTATGGTAAGACGTAGGACTGAAATGTTCAGGAATTTAAATCTGAGCTTAGGCCTGTTGACTGATGACGAAGCCCGTGTTCTTACACTTAATCAGTACTTTGCCGGAGGTATTGTAGAATTTACTGAGCCCATGCCTGAAGTTGATGAAGATAGGTTAGGCTTACTACGACATGTAATACCCTCAATTGGTGAAGCAGCAATTCCAAGAGATATGTTCTCAGGGTACAGGTATCCACGCATATATGATGTTGAGGTCTCTCCTAAAGCACATGAGCTGGGAACCTGGCATACCCTTGCTATAATAAACTGGGAGGACACATCAGTCGATGAACGTTTCACCCTTGATGAAACTACTCTTGGTAAGTTTGCCAGGGAACATGAGAGATTCGTAATTTCAGAGTTTTGGACTGGCCAGATATGGAATGATGTTAAATATGGCGATACAATAGAATTAGGAGAAATGGCCCCTCATTCCCCTAAATTGCTTAGAGTAGCTCCTCGAGTAGAGACTCAACCAAGCCTTATTCATTCAAATGGTCACTTCTCAATGGGAGGTACTGAAATACGCTCATGGGAATATAGAGAAGGTAAGTTAAAGGTGGCAATTGACTGGAAGTGGGATTATCCTATTGAATTCGTACTTCAGTCATCGATTGACAAACGCTGGAAAGGTGGGGATGGTTTCTGTAAAGTCTATTCTGAAGACCCTAGAAAGGCTATTATTCAACTTCCTCGACGATACAGGGGAGTTATAGAACTTATTGAAGAGTAATAGTCTCGCTTTAACGTAAAACTGATATTAAATACAGGAAGGGAGTTAATTTTTATGGATAAGATTCCGATACTGTTAGATACAGATATAGGTAACGATATAGATGATGCTCTATGTCTGCTGTATCTTTTACATCAACCCATGTGTGAACTGGTAGGTATAACTACAGTTTGTGGAGAACCTGAGGTAAGGGCTATGCTTGCTGACGCTGTTTGTCGTGAAGTTGGGAGAGAAGACATTCCTATACATAGTGGCGCCGGAACACCCATTATAGTTCCCCAGAAAAAATTAAAGGCTCCGCAGGGCATTGCACTTGAAGGGAGAACATATCGAAAGGATTTTCCAAGCAACACGGCGGTAGACTTCTTAAGAGAGACGATACGTAGTAGGCCAGGAGAGATAACACTTCTAGGAATAGGTCCTCTCACAAATATAGGGTTACTATTTGCACTTGACCCGGAAATACCCTCATTATTAAAAGGGTTGTTCTTAATGTGCGGAAGATTCGACGAACCAAAGGGTGAATGGAATGCCAGAGTTGATCCACATGCTACTGCAATAGTATATAACGCGAGAGTTGCTCAACATATATCATTAGGGGACGATGTAACTTACAAGTGTAGGGTAAGTGATGAAGAAGCCAGGAGAACTATAAAGGAATTAGGATTTGAGCTCGTAAACGATATGTTAGAGGTATGGTTGACACGCAAGGATAGAGTTACATACCACGATCCCCTTACTGCATCAGTTATTTTCCAACCCGATATTTGTACCTATGAGAAGGGAAGAGTTGATGTAGAATTAAAGGTTGATGAGCTATTAGCTACCACGTATTGGGAACCTAATGCTGAAGACTCATATCATACTGTAGCTGTGGATGTAGATCCTAAACGTTTCTATGACCATTATTTTTCCATTGTTAAGAGAGGGTAAAGTCTCATATCATCGTAGTGATCTAGGAAGGTAAGGAATTATACCATGAGGAGGAGATGAAAACATGCGTAGAAGAGTTCTATGTATGGTCTTAGCCTTGGTTATGGTGTGTCTATGGTATGTCATAGCAGAAGGGAATAATAACTTAGTGATTAATCCATCTTTTGAAGCTGATGATGGGTCTGGTTCGCCCACGGACTGGAAGGTAGATGTATCCGCTCCCATATTAATAGGGATGAATGTAACTGATGAAGTCGCAGCAAGCGGTGATAAATCATTGATGACTATCTTTAAGGCGGCTGCTCTTGGTGAGCCAAAAATAGGAGTTACATCAATGCAGTATGTGAATGTAGAACCAAATAAAGTATATAAGGTGAGTTTTAAGTATCAGAAGAAAGATGTCGTAGCAGAAAGATCTAGGATATTAATGTTAGAGCTCTGTAAAGAGGAGAACGGAACTTGGGAACGGATAATCTATACAGAGCCGCCTATAATGTGGGATCATGATCTATCAGGCGAATGGAGTGACCAGGGCTATCGGGTGGTAATGCTAGATAGTAAGGTCAGTGAAGATCATGGTGAATGGAAAGAGTCGTGGGTTGTAATTAAAACCACTGAGGAAACCAGTGCCATAGCACTTTCCTTTGCTATAACCGTTTGGAAGCTATATAAACCAGGTAAAATTTATTTTGACGATGTTGTAATTACTCAAATCCAGTAAAGCTGTTTAGATCCGTTGTGTTAGTCGACTAACACAGCGGATCTTATGTATATGTCAAGGAGTATTTTGCTATATTGGTTGAGGTAACCCCGTAGCTAATAACAGAATACTCGAACTTTAATATTAGGAGGAACTTTAATGCAGGAAAAGGTAGCAAATTCAGTAGAACTTATTGAGGACGCCAAGCTAACGCTTGTACAAAACGGTATAGCTACATCGGTTATCCTGATGCCAGCTAACTCATCCCCAGCTGCAGAAGAAGGAGCAAATATCTTAAAAGAACATCTCTTTCAAATATCTGGAGCACAGGTAGAGGTGGTAAAGGAAACAGATCTTCAAGATGTAACAGTAGAGGATGGAAAGATCGTGGCATCATCGAAAGATGATTTGAAAGCCTTTGTATTACTGGGAGAAGGAGAATTAACCCAAAAGTTAGGGGTAACCAGCGAAGACCTAGGTCCAGGTGGAATCATTATTAAGACTCTAGGCAATGCTTTAGTAATCCTAGGCTCAGATGAAAAGAGACCGTCTTATACATCCTTTGATCCATGGGGTACAAGGTATGCAGTAACTCAATTCCTTGAAGACTATCTAGGAGTAAAATACCTTTGGCCTGGTGAGTTAGGCAAAGTGGTGCCTAAGAATGAAACCATCGCCGTTCCAAATATAGATCTTTCGTTTACACCCCCTATAGGTCAAAGACACTTCCGTTCATTTAATTATAGTAACCTTGCTCAGCAGGGACTTGACAACCTAGGATTTACTAAGGAAGAATTTCTAAATATGCGAGAAGAAGCTGCAAGCACAGAGTCTCAGACTCCCACCTGGTTTGCCTGGCATTGTTTGGGAGGGCGATTGGGTTTAAATGGACCCCATGCTTATCTACACTTATGGGATAAATATGGTAAGGAGCATCCAGAGTGGTTTGCTTTACAAGCAGATGGTTCCCGGGATCAAAGCGCAGCGCCAGATCGTGCTAGATTATGCAAGTCTAACTTAGATCTTATTGATGCTATTGCAAAAGAGAAGATCGAAGAACTAGATAATAATCCTGGGCAAAAGAGCGTATCCCTTTCACCTAATGACAATGGCCCTCAGAGTTATTGTATGTGCCCTGAGTGCAAAAAGCTTGACCCTCAAGATGGGCCAAAGGTAACCCTATGGGAGACTGTGGATGGCAAACGGAGAAACTTCGAATATGTTTCTCTAACTGATCGTATGGTATATTTCTACAATGCAATAGCTGAAAGGGTCACTAAAAAACATCCAGATGCTATTTTTGTAGCATATGCGTATAGCAGATACAAGACTCCACCTATGAGGTATAAACTTCATCCTAACATTGTAATTGGTTTTGCGTCCATGGGTTATGAGACTGAGGCTGGTAGACTAGAATGCCTTAACAACTGGGATGGTTGGGCTGCAGTGGCTAGGCAGATCTTCTGGAGACCGAACCTACTTTGGTTTAGGAATGATGGTACCGCATCTGTTTTTGTACACAGAGCAGCGGAAGATTTAAGGCACCTCCTAGGGAATAGGATGATAGGTACAGATCAGGACTGCTGTATGCATCATTGGGCAACTCAGGGTCTAAATTATTATGTCTTTGCGAAACTACATTGGAATCCTAATCTACATGTAGATCGACTCATTGATGATTACTGTCGGTCAGGATTTGGACCTGCTTGGGAGCAAGTAAAGAAGTACTTTATGCGTATGGAACACTTGTCCAACGAATGGGCTCTTGAAGCAAAGAATTATCCCAGATCCTATACTCCAGAGATCATCAGTGAGCTAAGCGGGATTCTAGATGATGCGAAAGAAGCAGCAGGTGATGATGGGATCTTCAGAAAACGAATTGATTTTCTACAGTTAGGACTAGATTGGACTGCTGTAGAAGGTGAGCTTCAGCGTATGCTCGCACATTTACAGGCAGGTGAAGAGATAGATAAAGCGAAGGCTCATAACTTGCTCGAAGCTAGATATGAACTGATGCGCCATGTATTTAGGGATAATCATTACGCCATTAACGTAACTGCTTGGGCAGCGCTCTTTAGTAAGCGTTTATCAAAGCTCTTCGGGTGGGAAGCACCGGACACCATCTCTTCAAACGTAAAAAAAGAGATAGTAACAGATGGTGAAGGAGAGGTACTCTAAAAGTATATTAATACTTTATATACATTTCTCTGAGCGTCTTTTATCAAAAGACGCTCAGAGAAGAGGAGATGATTAGTATCAGGCGTAGGATAAATAAAGAATCCCTTTGTCAGCATAAATATTTATATAGTTAGTGTAAAGGTGGAGCGGTGTATATAGATGATATCTTAGTTGTAGAGGTACAATTATTATGGGGGAGTGGAATACATGGGAAGGAATAAACGTATTGCAATAATTTTCTTACTCTTGAGTTTGATACTTAGCTATACAGCGATTGTTAGCGCTCAAATGAGTTTTGATTATGTAAAAGGGCTTAATAACATCGATATTATTTTCCATAATAGTGACAACTTAGTGATACCCATGAAAGATTGGAAGATGAATAATTTTAAAATTTACGACAACTATGAAAATGGTGGATTCGGTATAAGAACATTTAGTGCAACTGTCCAAGGGAGCCTTCAAGTTAATGCTCCCAAAGGAGAATTTCATATAGGGGTTATGATATATGCATTTACGGGAAAACCCCAGTATTTTTCAGTTGAAGTAAACGGTCAAAGGCAAGGTGCTGTGGCAGCTGATTTTAGCGATGCTAGCTATTACCTTTACTTTACAGAAGAGCCCTTTGCTTTTAATGAAGGGGATCAGCTAGTATTACGCGCTATTAGTAACTCTGATGTTAGGTTCGCTGGCATTATATTTATGCCCAAAGCCCCTGAACCCGTACATAAAGAATACCTCATAAAGAACGTAGAGAGCAAGTACCAGCCAGGGTTCCCATATAGGGAAGACTGGAAA
>DIRN01000119.1 GCA_002426645.1 Firmicutes bacterium UBA5435
GACTATGATGGTGATATGGATATCGTAGTAACAGATCGACATAAGGACGGATTCAAATGGTATAAGAATCCAGGGATAGGTCCTGCGCAGAAGATACCATGGAAGCCCCATATAATTGGTAATACTGGTTCAGCGATGTTTATGACTATAGCTGATCTTGATGGAGATGGGCTAGATGATGTACTCATTGCAACAGAGGGGGGAGCGATATCATGGCAGAGACGCCTTGATAAGAGCGGCGATAAATGGAAAGAGTATATAATTCCGTTTCCAGCTGATGTTGGTGGTAGGGGAAAAGGCATAGCTGTAGGTGATATTGATAAAGATGGCAAGCAAGATATAATCCTCACATGTGAGCATGGTACAAGTAAAACAGGAGTCTTCTGGATGTCATATGTAGACTCACCTACTAATGGTGTATGGCTTCGAAACGAGATTAGCGGTATTAAAGGCGCAAAATTCGATATTATACAGCTCTTCGATGTAGATGGAGATGGAGACTTAGATGTGATGACAACAGAAGAAGCTGAGGGATTAGGCGTCATATGGTATGAAAATTCACTTATAAATAGGGAGTGATATTCTTTGGGAAATAAAGAACTTTGGAGATTAGATATTGGAACGGACCTATCCTCTATTAACTGGTCCGGACCAAATTTTAATATGAAGGCATCAAGTAATATAGGAATTGACAAGATGGATGCTGAAGAATGGAAGCACCAGGCCAGAGAGGTCGATACTCATAAGGGCATAGTTCCAGGATGCGACACCCTTATATCTGATACCTTTACATGTGGCGATATCGAATTAAAGAGGCAAGTAGGCTTTGACAGTGAAGACCTTTCTAAATTTAATATAAGGTTAATAGTGAAGAATACGGGTAACGTAGGGGTTAAATTTATGCGACTCACCCCTATTTCAGTAAAGGGGCAAGATGCCTTAAAGATAGGAGATTATAAGGCGGGAGAGTGGGGACTTCTACGACAGGGACGCCATAAGAATGATTTGCCTTCAACGTGTGTACTTGGAGTAACTGATGCAAGGTACATGGATGCATTAAAGGGCTTATCTGAGACTGGAAGTAAATTAGACAGAGATGGGGGACAGGTACCTTTAGGCATAGTCAGTGACGAACTTACTGTTATAAAAGGGAAATCCCCAGGAGCTCTGTTACTTGGATTCATTACAGCCATGTCGCAGCTGGTTGAAGTTAAAATAAGCTTAGATAGATCTAGGGAGAACCTGGAGGAATTACAAGCATCATGTCTTTTAGATGGCATTCTTTTAGAGCCAGGTGAAGAAAGAATTGGAGAATGGTTACGACTTGATGCAGATGAAGATGTATTCTCTTCTATAGACGAATTTACTGATCTTAAAGCAGACATGTCTAAGTCATATGCTGAACCTGATCCCCCTACAGTATACTGCACATGGTATTATTATGGTATCACTGTATCACATAATGATATTAAGACTGAGATTAAGGGCCTTAAAGAACATGATATACCAATTGATGTATTTCAAATAGATGATGGGTGGCAGCGACAGTGGGGAAATTGGGAACCTAATGAGAAGTTCCCCCTTGGTATGAAAGCAGTTGCTGATGAGATACAGTCTAATAACTATCGTCCTGGTATATGGACATGTCCATTTATAATCGAACCTATGTGTGAGATAAGATGTTATCATCCAGATTGGCTACTAAAGGATAGCACTGGAACTCCTATAAGATTTACTATGTCTTGGATGAATAATTTTGTCTTGGATGTAACCCATCCGGAAGTTTTAAGATGGATAGAAGCTCTCTATTCGAAACTTACAGCTGAATGGGGTTATACATACCATAAATTAGATTTTACTCGAGCAGTGGCGATTAATACGGATGCCCAATATTATGATAAATCCGCTACAAGAGCTGAAGCATACAGAAGGGGTATAGAAGCAGTGAGAAGAGGCGCAGGACCAGACGCATATATTTCTATATGTGGAGGTCTTTACGGAGCATCCTCAGGCCTTATAAATGCTCAGCGAACTGGTTCAGATGTAGTTAGCATATGGCCGAGTAAGCCAGAGGGGAGCAGTGAAATTGTCGCACCTTATACTATAAAGCAGACTGCATTGAGGTATTGGATGAATAATTTATGGCATAATGACGCAGATGCTCTTATGGTACGGAGAAGAACAAAGAAGTATAGAAATTTGGATTTGAGCTTAGGGTTACTGACAGATGACGAAGCTATAGTATCCACATTGAATCAGTATATTTGTGGAGGCATCGTCTGTTTTAGCGAGCCTATGCGAGAGATAGATAAAGATAGGGCGGGATTACTTAGACACATAATTCCTTCAATAGGTAAACCAGCAATACCTAGGGATATGTTCTCAGAGAATAGATATCCATGTATTTATGATGTCCCAATAAGTACTACCTCAGGACTTGATAAATGGCATACAGTTGCTATTATTAATTGGATGGATGTGTCTACAGAGAAGGACTTCACTTTAGACGAGAGTACTCTTGGTGAATTTGCCAAGATGCATGAGAGATTCATAATATCAGAGTTTTGGACTGGTAAGATATGGACTGACATAAAGTATGGGGATAAAATAGAGTTAGGTGAGGTTCGGCCTCATTCTGCTCGACTCTTGAAAGTCACACCACAAACGGATGATAAGCCAGTACTCATCTATTCGAATGGTCATTTCTCTATGGGAGGTACTGAAATACGTTCATGGGAATACAGTGATAAGAAATTAAGGATGAGTATAGAATGGCCATGGGATTGCCCAGTGGAATTCATCGTTCAAGGAGTAAAAGGCAGACCTTGGGCATCAGGGAGCCAACTCTATAAGGTAGACTCCGAGGATAAAGAGAGAGCCAGAATCCAATTACCAGGAAAATTTTGTGGAAGTATAGAACTAGTAGAAGCATAAAGGAGAGATACTCGTGATCAAGAGCAAAGAACTTTTCACACGGTTGAAAGAGAATCCAATCATCTTACCAGATATGCCTGGCCTAGAAGGAGAGAGCAATATTAATGGTCCGTCTCTCATTCGCGTCCCAGATTGGGTTAAAGAGCCTTTAGGCCGATATTATCTTTACTTTGCTCATCACGATGGCGAATATATTCGTTTAGCATATGCAGATCATATAGAAGGGCCTTGGACTATTTACAAAGAGGGTACATTACATATTAAAGATACGATAACTAAAAGCCATGTGGCATCTCCAGATCTTTATATAGATCATGAGAGGAAAGAGATAAGAATGTACTTTCATGGGAAACATGAAACTCAAGAGCTCTACCAAGGTGGCAGGCAAGCGACTTTTGTTGCTACATCCGGGGATGGCCTTGATTTTGCAGCTCACACCGAAGTCCTAGGTCCCTTCTACTTTCGTGTCTTTGAATACCGCGGCTACTACTATGCCATTGCTCAAAATGGACGAAAAGGCGGCATAGTACTTAGATCAAAAGATGGTGTAACTCAGTTCCAGAGGGGTCCTGAAATAATAGATAGGATGAGGCATGCTGCAGTCTTATTAATCCATGATACTTTATTAATATTTCATTCAAGAACAGGTGATAATCCTGAACGAATTCTTTTATCAAGTATGAAGTTGGATAAAGATTGGACCCAATGGGGACCTACATCCGCTATTACTATTCTTCAACCTGACGAGGATTATGAAGGAGGGGACCTCCCGCTTATACCTTCTGTACGCGGTTCTACTTACAAACGCGTTCGTCAACTTCGCGATCCCGGGGTTTATCTGGAAGGAGATAAAATATATCTATTATACTCAATAGCTGGTGAAAGCGGGATTGGAGTAGCTGTAGGAAGTTTATCATCGTTAATGGGAGAGATATAAATGAGTCTACCTCAGAGTCCTATGTTGGATAGCGCAGATGCTGGTAGCATAGGGATTTACCATCCGCGATACAGGTTGCCTAGTGGGTCTAGGTACCCATATCCTAGAAGTAATAGAGTATGCTGAAGAAGAAGGATGGGACGTGGGTTTCTATATGGCTAGTTTATATAACATAAGCAGACGAAGGCGACAGAGCGCATTGGTTAATAGTATTTTAGGATCAAACTGGGAAGAGTTCTTTCACGAAGATCCTCCGCTGATGTGTCAAACCATTCGACAGACTTCAAAGACTTGTCTTGCATTTAAAATATTAGCTGCTGGCTGTTTATGCCAGAGTCAAGAAGACGTACATAGAGCATTGGAGTTTGCCTTTTCAAATATAAAACCACAAGATGCTGTAGTAGTAGGTATGTTCACAAAGTATCAAGAGCAAATAACCCTCAATGTACAGCATGTCAAGGAAATTTTAAAGGAGGCCACTTATGAAGGAGATAATTGCAAGGGAATTTAGACCTGAAGAGTTAGAGACGGGTTTAAATGTAAGAAACAAGATATTTCCTCCTATAACAGTTGAGGATTGGCAAAGTACAGGACCTTTAACTGCATCTATGGCTTTTGATGGGGATGAAGTAGTAGGGTTCATACCTTTAGCTTTTAGAGAGTTTAAGCTCGCTCCTGATATTACTATAACTACTGCATTTGAAAACGCAGTTGGAACTAGAGAGGATTATAGGGGGCGGGGCGTTGGAACAAAGATGATAGAAGCTGCTAGGGAGTTCTTGAAGGGTAGGGCTCAGGCCCTCTGTGTGTACAGGGAAGATGAATTTTCCAAGGGTTATAATTTCTACGCTAAGACTGGGCATGTAGACCTTCATTATGTGCGACATTTCATCAAAGATGTCTCTGTAGGCCGAGTTCACGATGGAGTAATCGTATCACATGGACGACACGAGATAGAAGCGGTTCAAGATGAATTCCTTGACGTCTTTGAAGAGACATATTATAACTATGGTGGTTTCCCTCCTAGACACTTAGGATACTGGTCAAAGGCCCTTAATATGACCATCTATAAGATATGGCCTGCCCAATTCTATCTTTTAAGACTTATAAGGGAAGGGCGACTTTTAGCTTATATAATTGCTCAAAGCAGGAAAAATACCAACTCAAGTGGGCGGAAAAGACTAGAGGTTTTAGAGATGGCTTCCAGAGGAAGAGACGAACATTCTATAAAGATACTTTTAGAATCTGCAGGTCAGCTTTGCAAAGAAGAAGGCCTTGATGAGGTAGATGTATTCATGGGTGATTTTAACCCATTCATAAATGTCCTAGAGAGCCTAGGCTTTTGTCAGGGCCCCCGTTATTTTCAGATCATGGCTCTTAACCACGATCCAAAGGGCCTCTTTGATAAAGCGTGGAAGGAAAGATTCTATTTGCCTGGTGTAGAAGTCCAGGTACAAACTCCAATGAGGAATCTCACCCTCCTTGAATCTCATGGATGTGAAGTTAGGAATGTAACACTTGAGATGAAAGAAGATACCTTTATGAGGTGGCTCATGGGACGCATTGATTTTAGAACAAGGGTAAGAGAAGGTACCATAACTGTAATGAATGGCAATGACAGTATAATTGATGATATCACGAAGGCTATTCCATTATGTGATTGGGAATATCACCATATAGACTTCGTTTAATAGAGGGGAGGTATAGGCATGTCTGATAAACTCTTTGACAGTGATCTCTGGGAGATGGATTGGACAGTTCAGTCTCAGACACTTATAGACTCATCAGATTGGTGGGATAAAAGATGGAAATATAGGATACCTGTAAAAGTAAGAGGAGAACGCGTTAATAAGAAAGAAATTACCTGGAGACTCCAGCTAGACCCAGTGAAATTCATGGAGAAAACCGGATTGAGTGGTGAGTTCAACAGGGACTCAGTTAGGGTAATAGGCCCTTCAGGAGAACCAGTGCCCTCTGCATTTTACTATGATCCTTACTTTCGCTCTTGGAAGGGTATAGGCTGGACTTTAGTATGGAACTTCGAGGCTCCAGTTAAAAGAGATGATGAGCAGATCTACTACGTATACTTTGATAACTGCTCTAAACCTATAGTTTCAGATTTATCGGTTAATGCTATTAAAAATGGATCTTTTAAGGATGGATTAAGTTCTAGATGGACTATATTAAATAATGCTAAGTGTATATCGATAGGTTCATTCCCTGAGCTAGATTCAGATCTTGTAGATAAGGCGGGGTTCAAGATAGATATAAATGCTGATAACATCGGCATACTAGGAGAAGAACCTATAATTTTAAGTCAGAAGGTAGATGCTCTGGGTTTAGCAGGTAAAAGAGTGCTCTTTAGTTCTTCCCTTTATCTTGAGAAAGGGAAAGGTGGATGCCCAATAGAGATCAAATTAGTATCATATGACGCTAAGGGAGCTATATGTGACGAACAGGTACTAGCCGCATTTACCTTAGCTCAAGGTCAACTAATGAGATTAAATGCACCAGGTTATGTAGTAGAGGATGGGGTAATGGTTGGGCTCTTTATAAAGTTCTCTCCTGCCATGAAGGAAGAGACAGAGTACAGCCAATGGAGACAGGTAGTAGACTCTGATGCATACCTTTCTTTAAATCTTACAGATGTTAGGTTAAGACCAGGTTTAGATGTGGAAATTGCCTCTGGGACGGAATCTCCGTACAAGGAAGGAAAATTTCCCGATACTCCAGTTAATCTAGGAGTTGAGTTCACCGCTCAGAGGAGTATAATGTTTAATACCTTTCCTAAGGTAAAAGGGAGCAATGGAGCTGGTGAACCAGTCAGGTTCAATATATGGAAAGGCACTGTAGAGTGCTGGGTGAAGCCATATTGGGATTATAACGATGGGATTGAACATGCTATTTTCTGGGGTGGTCACGGATGGAGACGCCATCCACACCAGGAAGGACGCTCAGGTAAAGGTGTAAGCTTTATAGTGACTAAGAGGGGAGAGGAACGAGAGAATCGTCTAGAGATCTCTTTTACTAGTGGAGGCCAAGAAGAACATGTAGCCTATGCGATTGTGAAGTTTGAGAAGGACAACTGGTATCATATAGCAGCTACGTGGGATCTAAATGAAGGAACCATGGGTTTATTCGTCAATGGAGAGAAAGTAGCTTCTCTTAAAGAAGATAGAGCCTGGGCTCTTGACGGTATACCGGAGGTATTTGAGATAGGTAACAGAAGTGGCGTTTCAAAAGCTGAGTGGTATAGTAGGACCTTTCATGGGGTTATAGATGAATTCAGGATATCTGACTCTATAAGATACCACGAAGATTTCGAACCAATAGATGAAGAATTTGAACTAGATGAGGATACATGCTCCCTCTTTCACTTCCAGGGTTTCCCAGAGGGAATAGATAAGAATGGTGAGCCTATATTAGTGATGACATCCTTTGAAACCCTATACGAAAACAAGTCTTTCTTCCTGGACCAACTATCTACTGATGGCGTAACTAGAACTATGATAAGCGCAGAGGGTGTAGAGAGGGAAGTATCCCAGCGGAGGTTAGAAGAAAACCGTCCAGCCTGGATGGATGTTCGCCTTGAATACGTCCCTAAACGCCCAGACTTCATTGAGGTTGAATACAGGTTTAAAGAACATGAAGAGATAGTATATGGGGACTCTGAGGCTTTTAATATAGAAGTAGGTGGAGATATAGAACCTCTCACCAGATTTTTAGAGCTGGAGGCCCTCGGAAGAGAGGACCTTATAACAGAAGGTGTTAGACTCTTACGTACTGGTAAGCTAGATACTTCCTCATTAGATACCATAATTAATACATTAATCACTCCTGATATGACTGACTCAGAGAAGGCAGAGAAGATCTTTGAGTTTGTGATGAAGTTTATATTCTGGTGGAGAGTACCTCATGAGCACGGAGGGAAGTTTGTAGAGGACTCAGTGAAGAAACTCAACACATATGGTACTTCAATGTGTAGTAGCCATTCCCTTATCCTAGCAGATCTATGGATAGCCGCTGGTTTAAGCGCTAGGATCATGGGTGTATACCACCATGTTGCACCTGAGGTATACTATGAAGGTGACTGGCACTTAATGGATATGACCTTTGGGACTTACGCGCTAGAGAGAGATGATATGACCATTGCCAGCGTTGACGATATTATGGAAGATCATTACATTGCTCATCGCCTCCATAATGGAGAAGGGTATAATGCATTACTAGGTAATGCCAGGAACTGGGCTTACCGTCTTCTATTTTACCATACAGAGAAGTCGCGTATGAGAATGAGAACCCTCAACATGGGTACAAAGGTAGGAGGGGGAAGTTCATATCTTTACCAATGGCATAATAAAGGGAAATGGAACAACTGGACCCATACTCCAGAAAGAAAACTAGAAGAATGGTTTGCCCCTTGGCATATGAGTAACGGAGAATACGTCTTTGAACCTATTCTATCGGAAGAGGGTCTGCATGCAGCAGGTGTAGTTTTAAAGAACGCTCGTGTAGAAGATTCTATTATATCAATAGTTAATCCACACGCTCCAGGAGAGGTCTTACTAAAACAAGCAAGCGATTATGTTATATGTGGCGGAAGACTATTCCTTTCCTTTAATGGGGATGGTGGAGAGTATTCTATAGATATCTCAATTGACGGTGGGATCACCTGGCAGGAGATGGCGTCAGGCTCTAGTAAAGTAGAAGACGCGATTGATCTTGGAGAAAAGGTGGTAGGGGTCCACAGTTACCTGGTACGGATAACCCTTAATGGGACTATCAAGTTAACTGGTATACGCCTTAGGACATATACGCAAATGTATCAGAAATCCTTGCCATCATTAACTCTAGGGCGCAATAAGATAAGGTTTCGAGCTGAGAAGGTGGGAGCACCGGTTAGTGTGAAGTACGGCTGGATTGAAAGATATATCTCACCTGTGAAACTTTGGGTGGACTCTGTTGGATATTGGTCCACAAATGAAGAATTTTATAATGCCTTAGTTCCTTGTGATATAAATGGAACAGAGCTTACGATACATGCAACTGGTGAAGGTGTAAAAGGTGCGAAGATCTCAGTTGAAGGGCTACCAGAAGGTTGGAACGTTGAACTGGAGAACGAAGTGATTAAGGATGAAATTATAGATACTACCTGTTTTGTAAAGCCGCCATCATATGCATCCTCTGGTATATATCCGTTTAGAGTGAAGCTTGTAGCTGATGGGTTGACTAGGACAGCCTATGGGATTCTTCTCTTAACCCGAGGTATAGCATATCTTAGCTCAGATATGATGGAAGGCGCTGTAGACGAACTTTCACTTATTGAAGATAGACTTGCTCCATCTGGCCAGGCGTTCCAAGGGAAAGGCCATTGTCGGTTCTCCATTTCAAAGGCTGGGGAGTATCAGTTATGGGCACGTCTTAAAGGAAGCGGCATGTCTAATGGTTCAGTGCTTATATCCTTAGATGGAGCTCCAAGCAAGAAGTGTGGAGTTGGAGACTATCATGGACTTGCCCCTAGTGAGAATGGGCTTGACTGGATGTGGGCGGCAGGAGACATATACCATCTCTCTGAAGGTGAACATATGGCCACGGTTATTACTAATGGTAATACTTGTGCCGGAGGGTTTCTCCTTGTAAAGATTGATGAGGAGTTACAAGTAACTCTTGAACGTCTCTTCCTTAACAGGCTCTACAGGCCATGGGGGGATATGGAGAACTTATAGTATCATTATGCTTTTTAGCGTATAGGGGGATAACCGATGATAAAAACTAGTAGACTGGAGTTTCAGGTCAACAATAAAACTGGATTCATAGATTCTCTTAGATATAAAGGGGTAGACGGTTGGAGAGAGGTAGTTCTCTCAGATCACGAGCGAAAAGGTATTTTCATGAAGATGCTAAGGGATCCTGCATATTCAGGTCGTTCTAGTATCACTAATGGTCATATTATCGATCTAGAACCCTTTGCAGATAATATTACTGTAGAAGATGATGAGGGAAGAAGCGTTAGGGTCTTGAGCACTGGGAACTTAAAGACCAGAGAAGGAGAGCCAAAGGCCAGATATTCTATGGCCATCACTGTAGTTTATGGTGAGCCTTACATTAAAGTAGATCTTCAATTAGAGAGTTTAGAAGCCAAAAGCCATGAGTATGTAGTTGAAGCAGGTATAGGGTTGCCAATAAATCTCGATAATGAGAAGATAGTATGTACCCCTGGAGATTGTGGTATAGTCTTCAATAGCCGCTATACCTATGAATATGTAGCTTCTAAGGAGAATGGTACATTAATTCCAGTCCCTGATATAAGCACATGGCGGGTTTTCATGGTAGACCAGGAGACCCCAAATAGTTTTAGGATGTGGAAAGCAGAAGATAAGAGCACTAACATCGTTCCAATGATGTATGGTAAGTACGCTTCAGGATGGATCGGGGCAGAAGATGGAAGAATTGGTGTAATGGCTGGGTATAAAGATTTCTCTCAAAGGGCCCCTGCAGGTCTTCTAGTAAATGCTGAAGCTGGTGGGGAACTCAATGTCCTACTTCATCCATATACAGCAAGACCAGTTAAGTGGGATGGACCTGGCTCAGAAGGGATATTTGGTCCTAAACATGAGATGGTCTTCTATTTCTATGATGGCGATTGGAAGGAGCAAGATGAGAATGGAGCTACTGTAGAGCGACGATTAGGCCAGTTGTGGGGTGTAGATAAGTTCCCTAGTGAGGAAGAACACATGGTAGAACGTGATGAACCTAGGCCACAACTAGAATTAGCTAGTGGTCCTGCTTCTCATATTGTAAAGAATAGTGTGCCATTCCCACAGGGGCAAGTGACAGCTAGTAATCAGGTGAGACTTATGAAGGATGGACTAGAGGTGCCTCTTCAAACGGATGTGCTAGGATATTGGCCAGATGGAAGCATTAAATGGCTATTACTGAACTTCCCACTATATGATAGTTGTGAATATACTTTTACTTCTGAGGGTACTAGCGGTGATAAGAGCGTTTCTATTAATGTGACGACAAGACTAGGTAATATAGAGAAGTTCATGCTTTATTATGGAGCAGGAACCATGAAGTCTCAAGTAAAACCTGGTATAAAGATAGATAAAACAGAGGGAAAAGTTACTGTAGATACCGGAGCTATTTCTTTTAGTATTGAGAAAGACGGTACTGGATTCTTGGACCAAGTCTTTATGGACGGTAAAGAGATAGTGTCTAGAGGTGGAGAAGATCGCAGTTTCCTGGATTATATACATACATCAGAATATGATGCAGGGAGCGCTATTATTACAGGGGAACGCGATCCTTCTTCTCTCACTGTGGATTCTATAGCTGTTGAAGAGGAAGGTCCTGTAAGAGCCTTAATTGCCTTGAAGGGAACCTACCACAATAATGGATTTGATACGCCTTATACCATTTGGCTGGAGGTCTATGCTAATAGGAGCTATATTAGGGTATTCCACACCTTCCTGTATATGGGGGAGGATGCGTATACAGATTTTATAACTTCAATAGGCTTGAGATTACCCCTGTCAGTGAAAGGCCGAGCTAGCATAGCTTTTGGGGGTGAGGATGGACCCTTTGAGCTGACTAAAGAGATAGGAGGCCTTCACCATACTAGTGGACTAGGATATGAAATTTGGGAGACTGGCGAAAGAGGAGCGGAAGTCAGCGGATACGGGAGAGCCTCTGGGGGTTGGGCAGATATGTCTTGGAATGGTGGCGGGGTAGCCGTAATAATGAGAAATATGAGGGAGGAATCTCCAAAGGAACTCGTTGCAGATGTAAAGCATGGGATGATCACCGCTTATCTATGGCCTGAAAGTGCTTATCCAATAAATATGCGGAGGTATTCAGAGACACCCCATCGTGGTCAGGGTGAAAGCCTTGCACATATTATGGATAAATCTAACTACAGGATATTACCGTATGGGATTGGGAAGACCCATGAGCTCATGGTTTACTTTCACGAAGGTGATAGGGAGAGGGCTCAGGTGAATGCTGTAGCAGAAGACTTTCATGAGCCTGCACTGGTTTATGTTTCACCAGAGTGGTATAGATATACGAAAGTTTATGGAGATCTATCAGTACCAGATAAGAGTAGATTTACAGGTGCCGATGTAGTTGAAGAGAACCTCCAGAGGATTTGGGACTTTCATCTCTTCCATCAGAAATTTTGGAATTGGTATGGTATGTGGGATTATGGCGATTTTCAACATCGATTTGGTACTGGTTATGGGTGGAGTGAGAAGTACGGTCAATATGTGCCAGAACATGGCTGGGCTTATGATAATGGAAGATGGGCTTGGAAGAATAACGAGTCAGTGCCTAATTATGGTTTAGGGCTTATGTATCTTCGTACTGGTAAAAGAGAATATTATTTTGCTGCTGAAGCTATGGCCAGGCATATCATGGACGTAGATGTACATCATGCAGGTCGTTGGAAAGGCCTAGGCGCACGCCATAATGTACAGCATTGGGGAGATGGTAACAGGGAGGAACGACATGCTAATGTAATATCATATATAGTTCCATACTTTCTATCAGGTGACCCTAGAACTAAAGAAGTGGTAAATGAGTTGGTTCACGAGAAATATTTAGTTGGCATTCCACCTTATGCTGCTCGCCACGGTGCTGCATTTAATGGCATATTTATGGTTTGGGAGATGACTGGGGATAAGGGGTATGAAGAAATACTAGCGAATTATGCAAACGCGTTCATTGACGAAGAGGGCATTTACATAAGTCCTTCGGTGAGCTTTCCAGAAGGAGTCGGGACTGGGGAAAAGCTCGGACTCAATAGCGGTAATATGTTCTTCCATAACTTTGGTTGTCTAGCTGGGTTAGTGAGGTATCATGAACTGACTCAAGATAAAAAGCTGCGCCAGGCGTTAATACGAATGGCAGATGCTATGGACTCAGTTTTACTTAGTCACCTTGGGATTAACTTTTTTGCTGCACGGTGGTCATCTGGGGCTAGTAAAGATAAGGCAGAAGAGAGAATAATAGAGTCTTTGAGGAAGGAGTTCCAAACAGTCATAGCAGCAGTACCTGTAGATCCGAACCATTGGGTAGGTGAGAAAGCTTACACTAGCGTGATATGTGATGCTCTTTGTTGGTATACAAATGATATGCTCTTTGGGCTTAATATTATTGATGAAGATTTTGCGGAACGTATAGGATTATGCTAAGATAATATTTTATGTTATATTCATTTATAAAGCAATATGGCAATGGGGGTCTTTAGTTGTTAAAGAAATTACGGAGATAAAAGCCATTATCACGTATTGACATAAGACTCCCACTGCATTATAATAGTCGGTAGTAAACAGTTAGCACTGTCATCATTTAACCATCGTTTTCCTGGTGGGGATGATCAGTGCTTTATTCATTCTTTTTCTTCAGTTCACATATACTTTTGATTACAGGTTATAATAGAAATAATTTTATTTTTCCACTCGAATACATCTTTTTTAGAATAAGATGAGGGAAAAGAGTGTATATTAGATAACTGAATACAGCGTAGTCAGGTCAGGATCGTCGAAAGTCTTAGACTAATAACATGTTACAAGCTATATCTTTTATAAAGGAGAGGGAGATTCGTGAGTGATGAAGTTATCCTCACTGTTGAGGGGTTAAACCGGATCATGGAAGAGCTCGATTATCTTAAGGGAAAGAAGAGACGAGAGGTAGCTCAGAGAATTAAGCGAGCCCTAGAATTTGGCGATATAAGCGAGAACTCTGAGTATATAGATGCCAAAAACGAACAGGCATTTGTTGAAGGAAGGATCGCTCTTTTAGAGAAACTTCTCAGGAATGCCTCACTCATAGATGATGAGAATATACGGACAGATGTTGTAAGCGTAGGTACCACAGTAAAGATTAAAGATTTGGATTTCGATGAAGAATGTAAATATACAATAGTAGGTTCAGCTGAGGCGAACCCTAGCGCTAATCGAATTTCCAATGAATCACCTGTTGGCAAAGGGTTGTTAGGAAAGTCGCCAGGGGAGGTAGTGGAAATATCAGTCCCAGCAGGTGTAGCTAGATACAGGATCATCGAAGTAAGTAAATAGGGGGGAGAGCAAATTTACAATGGAAGAGAAGAGCGGTTTATTAGAACAGATGGAAAATAGAAAGGCAAAGCTCGATGCCTTACGTGACCAGGATATTGATCCGTATGGCCAAGCTTTTATGCGAAGTCACTATGCCAATGATATAATAGAGAAGTTTACTGAACTTGATGGCCAAAAGGTCACTATCGCAGGAAGGCTTATGACTATACGAGCTCATGGAAAGGCATCCTTTGCTCACATTCTAGATGTAACTGGACAAGTACAGATATATGCAAGGATGAATGTGCTAGGAGAAGATGACTATAACCGCTTTAAAGATTTGGATCTGGGAGATATTGTAGGTGTTGAAGGTAAGGTCTTTAGAACTAGAAGAGGGGAAATTACTGTAGAGGTAGAAAATGCGGTTCTACTAGCAAAGTCGCTACGGCCTCTCCCAGAGAAATGGCATGGTTTAAAGGATGTAGAACTCAGATATAGACAGCGATATCTGGACTTAATAGCTAATCCTGAAGTAAAGGATGTATTTATACGAAGAAGCAAGATCATTCAAAGTATTAGGCAGTTTCTTGACTCTCGCGGTTTTCTTGAGGTTGAGACCCCAATGATGCATTCTATTGCAGGTGGTGCTGCTGCCAGACCCTTCATAACTCATCATAACACTCTTGATATAGACCTTTACCTCAGAATTGCCCCTGAACTTTACCTGAAGCGTTTGCTCGTTGGTGGATTAGAAAAGGTATATGAGATAAATAAGAACTTCAGGAATGAGGGGATCTCAACGAGACATAATCCGGAATTTACTATGTTAGAATTATATGAGGCTTATTCGGATTATCATGGTATGATGGAATTATCTGAAGAAATGATAAGCGCCACAGCCTTAAAGGTACTTGGTACAGATGAAATAACCTATCAAGGCCAAGAAATATCTTTTAAGCCACCATGGACTCGTATGACTATGGTAGAGGCGGTAAAGAAGATAGGTGGTTTTGATTTTCATCAGTTCCCGACTGATGAAGCAGCTCGTGAAGGTGCTAAAGCTATAGGTATAGAAGTTAAGGAAGACTATACGCGCGGGCAGGTGCTCTATGAGGTCTTTGAAGAACGCGTAGAGTCAAAACTCATTAACCCTACTTTTATCATGGACTTCCCAATAGAAGTATCACCACTAGCTAAGAAGATCCCTGATAACCCAGGGTTTACTTATAGGTTCGAAGGTTTTATTGCTAGCATGGAACTTCTAAATGCCTTCTCTGAGCTCAATGATCCAATTGATCAAAGAGAGAGATTTCAGGAACAGGTTCGGCAGCGTCAGAAGGGCGATGAAGAAGCACATATGATGGACGAGGATTATATAAATGCTTTAGAGTATGGTATGCCTCCCGCAGGAGGTCTAGGCATTGGTATAGATAGATTAATCATGTTATTGACAGATTCTCCGTCTATACGTGATATCATATTATTTCCACTTATGAGGCCGCAACAGTAAAATAGAGGGAAAGATCTGCATTAGTCAGATCTTTCCCCTTCTCGAGCCAATATTTCTCGTGCTGATATCGCACCTGAGATGGAAGCTTGCATAAGCCCTCTTGTAATACCTGCGCCATCTCCAATTGAGAAGAGGTTATGAATTTCTGTCTCTAATTTTTCTGTAGTTACTAACCTGGATGAATAGAACTTCACTTCAACACCGTAAAGAAGTGTGCTGTGTGAATAAACTCCAGGCGCTATTTTATCTAAAGCTTCTAACATCTCTAAGATGGATATAAGGTGGCGATAAGGAAAGACGAGGCTTAAGTCGCCTGGCGTAGCTTCCTTAAGCGTAGGATTTACTATGCCTTTGTTAATACGTTCAGGTGTAGAACGTCGTCCTGATATAAGATCTCCTAAACGTTGGACCATAACGCCTCCACCTAAAAGATTGGCCAAGCCTGCTACATAACGACCGTAGGAAATTGGATCTTTAAAGGGTTCTGTAAAGGTCTTACTCACTAGTAAAGCAAAGTTAGTATTATCAGTCTTCTTCTCTGCATGGGTATGTCCGTTCACTGTAGCTAGTCCATCATTATTCTCTACCACCACTTCTCCATGGGGGCACATGCAGAATGTCCTTACTTTATCGTCAAAGGATTTAGAGTAGAATATGAGTTTCGCTTCATATACCATATCTGTTATAGGTTCCATGATTGCTGCTGGTAGTTCAACTCTTACACCTATATCCACTGGATTAATTGCAGAGGCCATCTTTAAACGCCTAGCTTCCTTTGCCAGCCATTCCGCACCTTCTCTGCCCGGCGCTACAATAACATATTTAGCAGAGATCCTTTCTCCTTTATCTGTGACTACACCCTTTATCTTGTTATCTTCAACTATGAGTTCAGTGACTGCTGTCTCCATTTGTATGTCTACTGAATTTTTCAGCCAATCTGCCATCCTTTCTAGGACAATAGCGCTTCTTCCAGTGCCAAGATGACGTATACTGTAAGGTATGAATTTTAAAAGAGCTAGGCTTGTCTTTCGTTGAAGTTCTTGGATAGCCTGAAGGTCTGTGCCGTAGATCTCCTCTGGTGCTCCAAATTGTATGTATTTTTTATCTACATAATCGATCCACGAGTTCAATTCATCCTTTGAGATATAGCGGTCTAAAAGTCCCCCTACATCAGGAGATAGGGTCAGCTTACCATCGCTAAACGCGCCTGAACCTCCCCATCCAGATACTATAGAACAGACATTACAGCGGATACACTTATGTTTTTTATCCTTTACTGGACATATCCTTTTTTTTATGTCTCTTCCCTTATCTATCATCAAGACCTTTAACTTCTTAGAAGCAGCAAGCTCTAGTCCAGCAAAGATTCCAGCTGGTCCAGTTCCTACTATAATAACATCGTAAGCCCGCATCGTTATCACTCCTTAAAAAACTCCCACCTTGAATCTTTCGTCAGGTGGGAGAGAGCTATCAGTCTATACTATAATTAGGAGCTTCCGTGGTGATTAAAACATCGTGGGGATGGCTTTCTCTTAGACCTGCGTTAGTACTTCTTATAAATTTTGTTTTCTTTCTAAGCTCTTCGATATTTTTTACACCACAGTATCCCATACCTGCACGCAATCCTCCTACCATTTGGTAGAGGGTCTCAGATACTGGTCCTTTATACGGTACACGCCCTTCTATTCCTTCAGGTACTAGTTTTTCCATGCCTTCTTGAAGGTATCTATCTTTACTGCCTTGTTTCATAGCTGGAATAGAGCCCATGCCTCTATAGACTTTAAAGCTTCTTCCTTGATAGATCTCAATTTGGCCTGGGCTTTCATCAGTACCTGCTAAGAGCTTACCTATCATTACTATAGAAGCCCCTGCTGCTATAGCTTTTGTTATATCTCCTGAATACTTTATGCCTCCATCTGCTATTATACGTATACCATGTTTTTCTGCTTCTCTGGCACAGTCGAGGATAGCAGTTATTTGGGGTACTCCTATTCCCGCTACTATCCTTGTAGTGCATATGGAGCCAGGCCCAATACCTACTTTTATTACATCTGCTCCTGCTTTGATGAGATCTCGTGTGCCATCAGCTGTAGCCACATTCCCAGCTATTATTCTTTTATCAGGGAAATTCTCTTTTAGTTGAGCCACTACATTCATTACACCTTTAGAATGTCCATGAGCAGAATCTACTACTAAGATATCTACACCTGCTTCTACAAGAGCCGCTGTTCTCTCCATGGTATCTTTAGATACACCTATGGCAGCTGCTACTAGTAGTCTTCCTTTACTATCCTTTGATGCATTTGGATATTTCCTGGCTTTCTCAATATCTTTGATAGTAATTAAACCCTTTAACATAAACTTATCATCGACTAGAGGGAGCTTTTCTATTTTGTGTTTCTGCAATATTACCTTGGCTTCTTCTAAAGTGGTCCCAACAGGAGCAGTTATGAGTCCTTCTTTAGTCATGGCATCTTTGATCTTCTTATCATAGTCTTCTTCAAAACGCAGATCTCTATTAGTCAAAATACCTACAAGCTTTCCAGCCACTGTAATAGGGACACCAGAGATACGATACTTTGCCATTATGTTAAGAGCATCTTGTACAGTGTGCTCGGGGGAGAGAAAGATAGGATCAACTATTATCCCGCTCTCAGATCTCTTTACTTTATCCACTTCATCAGCTTGTGCCTTTATGGATAAGTTTTTATGTATGACTCCAAGTCCACCTTCCCTAGCCATGGCAATAGCCATCCTTGCTTCTGTAACAGTATCCATTCCTGCACTTATGAATGGGATATTTAGTTTAATTGAAGGGGTCAGGTTTGTAGAAACATCTACGTCTCTAGGGACTATCTCTGAGTAGGCAGGTACTAGAAGAACGTCATCAAAGGTTAAACCTTCCCCTATAAATTTATTCTCTAACTCCTCATCGGATTTTAACACGTATACACCTCCTAAACTACCCTTATGGCGAATTCTGGACATACGGGATTACAATAACCACATAATATGCAAATCTCAGGATTTACTACGGATTTTCCATCCACTAATCGTAAAGCATTGTTTGGGCAAGCTTTCACACATTTGCCACAGCCCTTACAGAATCCGAGGATTATGAGTCTTTTTTCTTCTTTCTGAAGTTGACCCATAGACTCTATTGATATTTCTTCCTCCGAAAAGAACCTGGCATTTGCCTTAAGTTCCTCAAAGGATACCATTCCAACTGCTACCCCATGAATATATGGTGAAGACTTAACATAATTAAAGGCTTCCCATGCATCTCTCATGAAGTATCCACCTGCTAGGGCTTTCATAGCATAGATGCCTTTACCACGAGAAGCGGCAAAGGCTATGGCATCCATCATTTCTTTAGCAGTTCCATCAATTATCCCCATACCCTCTTTATTTATTAGGGGATGTATAACATCTATTTCTTCTACTAGGGCAGCGTCACGAACTGCTTTTATTGAATGTGTAGAAATTCCTATAGATCTCACAAGTCCTTTTTCTTTACATTTGAGTAGACATTCAAATGCTCCCTTCCGCTCTTCAAAGGGTATACGAGTCCTTGCTGCATGTAAATGAAAGACATCTATCTGTTCAAGGGCCATCTCCTTTAAAGCTCTATGTACAGAGGCTTCCATTCCAGAGAAATCATGAGCTGTGGACTTTGTTGCCACATAGACTCGATTTTCGTTGCCTTTTAGGGCCTCTTTGATATGAGAGTATGTCCCATAAGACTCAGCGGTATCCACAAAGTTAATTCCTAAATCAAAGGCTTTTCTGAGCAATTCCGCTCCGAACTCTACAGAGAGATCACCCTGTAGAGGTCCCATAGGAAGGGCACCAAAGATAAGGCGTGAGATCTTCAGGCCGGTTCGGCCTAGTAAAGATAATTCCATATTTTGCCTCACCCTCCTAAATCTCATTTTAAATATTATAACATATATAGGAGAACATTTAAAGGCAAAATTCGACATATGCTACTGCTTTATGAGATTTTTATAGAAACTAAAGCCCTAAACTGAGGGTAGACATGGGGGAATGATTATAGAAGTCATTGATATATGGCGATAATGGGTCTAAATTTCATTAATTTTGTGTATTATAATATTTAATCGAGTTTTTTTGGTATATTTGCTACTTGCATACTATACTACAACTAGTGGTATAATATGCATAGAAGGTCAGATAAGGTCAAAGTCAGACTTGGTCAGTGCTATAAAGCGGTAGGGCGGAGGATAGATCTATGAGTAATTTAACGGATTATATCGAAGACTATTTAAAAGAGCTTATAGAGAGAACAACTAGAGGGATAGTTGAGATTCAAAGGCGCGAATTGGCTGAGATGTTCGATTGTGTTCCTTCGCAGATAAATTATGTATTGAGCACAAGATTTACTCCTGAACGTGGATATCTTGTGGAGAGTCGGCGTGGTGGTGGAGGTTATATAAGGATCATAAAAGTTGAATTGGCACATGAAGAGAATATTGAGGACCTTATAGATGATTTGATTGGGGATGAGATCTCACAAAGGGAAATGGAGAGTATACTCATTAGGTTTAAAGAGGCAGATCTCTTGACATTTCGAGGTTTAATCTTAATTAAGGCCATTATCACGAGGGAATTAGGGGATATCCCCGCTCCTCTTCAAGGTCTCATTCGCGCTAAACTATTAAAAGTTGTTTTATTGGTCTTATTCGGGTATGTTCGCGAAACCACTTAAAGATTGGGGTTGATATGCATGTTGTGTGACGAATGTAAGGAACGTCCAGCAACTGTACATGTAACTCAGATAATTAATGATCAAAAGAGCGAAGTGCACCTCTGTGAGGTCTGTGCCAAGGCAAAAGGGCACTTAGGATTCGCTTTTAAGCCTTCTTTTTCAGTACAGGATCTTTTGGCAGGTCTCATTCAACAATTTAGTGAAGAGCCTGAGTTGCCAATAGATATGTCATTTAGAGTCTCAGATAAATGTGAAGTGTGCGGAATGACCTTAGAAGACTTTCGACGTACAGGTCGTCTAGGCTGTGGTCGATGTTACGATGAGTTTAGGGAACAGTTAGAGCCACTCCTTCGGCGGCTCCATGGGAGTTCCAAGCATATAGGAAAATTACCTAGAAGAGTAGGTGGAATTGCGCATCTGAAACGATTAGAGGGACAGTTAAAGAAGGAACTTCAAAAGGCTATTGCAAGTGAGAAGTATGAAAAGGCTGCGGAGCTTCGCGATAAGATTCATCAGTTAGAAAAGGATATCAAAAGAGGCGAGGTGTCCTAAATGGATATAAAGGATGAGATATTTGCTGGGTGGATGAGGGATGACGGTCCTGAAACAGATGTGGTCGTAAGTAGTAGAATTCGTCTGGCACGTAATATCGATAATTTAGCATTTACTCATATAGCTGGTCATGACGATTTAGATAAAGTATTAAGAACTGTGGAAGAGGTAATCAAAAGCACTAGAGATCTGGCGGATATGAAGATTATAGACCTTGATTCTCTTTCAGTATTTGAACGTGAACTTTTAGTAGCACGTCATTTAATTAGTCCTGAATTAGCTCAGAATTGGGAGAGAAGAGCTGTTATACTCAGCGAAGATAACGAGAGTAGCATCATGGTAAATGAAGAGGATCATCTCAGGATACAAAGTCTTCTTCCAGGATCACAATTTCAAAAAGCATGGGAGATGGCGAATAGAGTAGATGATCTATTAGAGGCTAAGCTCAACTACGCTTTCTCTGAAGATATTGGTTATCTTACAGCTTGCCCTACTAATGCAGGGACTGGATTAAGGGGTTCTATAATGCTTCACCTTCCGGCTTTAAAGAGAACTAATCAAATCGGCGCTATGTTAAATGCCGTATTAAAGCTGGGTCTTGCTATACGTGGTACATATGGAGAAGGTACAGAAGCAACTGGGGATATGTATCAGATCTCCAATCAGATAACTCTAGGACAATCAGAGGAAGAGATACTGGAGAACCTTAGTGGAACAGCGAGACAAATAATATATCAGGAACGTAACGCGCGCTCAGTTCTTTTAAAGGAATATAGGTCTAAGGTGGAAGATGTGGTTTATCGTGCATATGGTCTCTTGAAGAATGCACGTATCTTGAGTTCAGAAGAAGCCTTAAAGCTCATTTCAGAGGTGAGAATGGGAATTTACACAGATATTATAAAAGGTATATCAGCATCTGTTATAAATGAGCTAATGGTTATTATAAGTCCAGCTTATGTCAGTAAAGTTGAAGATAGAGAATTAAGTTCGTATGAACGAGATGTAAAAAGAGCAGAATTGGTAAGAGAGAAGTTGAGCTCTATATCAATACTTTAAATATGGAGGTGCAAAGTGATGTTTAATAATCCAAGATATACTGAAAGGGCTACGAAGGTATGGATACTTGCTCAGGAAGAAGCGAAACGCCTTGGTCATGATACTCTAGGAACAGAGCACCTTCTTCTTGGTCTAGTTAAATTGGGCGAGGGGATAGCTGCTACCGCACTTCAAAATCTTGGTGTTAATCTTGAAGATGTTGAAAAACAGGTTGAGAAGATAGTGGGTAGAGGAAAGAGCACTCCTCAAAGGTTAGTACCTTCACCTCGTGTTAAAATGGTAGTTCAGTTAGCCTGGGATGAGGCTATGCGTTTAGGTCAGGGTTGGATAGGGACGGAACACATCCTCCTTGGATTGATAAGGGAAGGCGAGGGTGTTGCAGCTCAGGTATTAAAGGGTTTAGGTATGGATCTGGAAAGAGTGCGGAAAGAGGTTTTAAGTCTTTTAAAAGGCATTTCCGTTGCTGGTGGTGAGGATACTCAGAAGCAGACGAAGACTCCAGCTTTGGATAAGTTCGGTCAGGATCTTACAAAGGCTGCTAAGAATGATGAATTAGATCCTGTAATAGGTAGAGATAAGGAAATCGAACGGGTGATTCAGGTACTTAGTAGGAAGAAGAAGAATAATCCAGTGCTTATTGGAGATCCTGGCGTTGGTAAGACCGCTATTGTTGAAGGGTTAGCACAGAATGTAGTAAATGGCAATGTGCCTGAGACGCTCTTAAATAAAAGAGTCATTGTTCTTGATATGGGGTCTATGGTAGCTGGGACCAAATTTAGAGGAGAATTTGAAGAGCGGATTAAGCGGGTCGTTGAGGAAATCCGCGGGTCTAAAGATGTTATCCTCTTCATTGATGAGCTACATACCATTGTTGGAGCAGGTGCAGCAGAAGGAGCAATAGATGCTGCAAATATATTAAAGCCTGCTCTTGCTAGAGGCGAGTTGCAGTGTATAGGTGCAACTACCTTTGATGAATATAGAAAGTACGTAGAGAAGGATGCAGCCCTTGAAAGACGATTCCAACCTATAACAGTAGGAGAGCCAACATTGGAGGAAACTAAGGCCATATTAGAAGGTCTAAGGGATAGATACGAGGCTCATCATAGGGTTAAAATAACGGATGATGCTATTGATGCAGCAGCCATATTATCAGATAGGTATATAACTGATAGATTCCTTCCTGATAAGGCCATTGATCTTATAGATGAGGCTTCCTCAAGGGTTCGCCTAAGAGGGATGGTTGTGCCACCGGATCTTAAGGAACTAGAAGATAAGTTGAATGAGATCCAGAAAGAGAAGGAGGCAGCTGTTCAGAATGAGGAGTTTGAGAATGCTGCTAAGCTACGTGATAAAGAACAAAAACTCCAGGCTGAGTTAGAAAAAGAAAGGAGCGATTGGGATAAGAGGAAGGGTACAGCTGATGCAGTCGTTACTGAAGAGGACATATCTGATGTTGTATCTCTTTGGACTGGAATCCCTGTTGCAAAGTTAGCTAAAGAGGAGACTGAACGTCTCCTAAATCTAGAAGAGATTCTACATGAGAGAGTTATAGGTCAAGATGAAGCAGTAAGGGCTTTAGCACGAGCTATAAGGCGTGCTAGGGCTGGTTTGAAAGATCCTAAGCGTCCCATAGGTTCCTTTATCTTTCTTGGTCCTACTGGTGTTGGTAAGACAGAGCTTGCTAGAGCCTTAGCTAGTTCCTTATTTGGTGATGAGGATGCTATGTTAAGGTTTGATATGTCAGAGTATACGGAACGCCATACAGTCTCTAGGCTCATAGGTGCTCCTCCTGGTTATGTAGGATATGAGGAAGCTGGTCAATTGACAGAGGGAGTACGGCGCAGACCATATACTGTGGTGCTCTTTGATGAGATAGAGAAGGCACATCCTGAGATCTTTAACATCCTCTTACAGGTAATAGAGGATGGACGTCTAACAGATGCAAAAGGCCGCACTGTAGACTTTAAGAACGCAGTTATAATAATGACATCAAATGTAGGTGCTAGGCAAATCGAGGGTGAGAATGTTCTAGGTTTCCGTCCTATGGAGACGGAGGAGGAAAATTATGAGCGTATGAAGGAACGCGTTACTGAAGAATTGAAGCGTACGTTCCGTCCAGAGTTCCTAAATAGGCTAGATGAGACTATAGTATTTCATCCGCTCAATAAGGAACACATAAAGGAAATAGTGGTGCTTATGTTAAAGGATACAGCTGAACAGCTCAAGACAAGAAATATCGCCTTAGAAGTGACAGATGCTGCAAAAGAATTAATAGCTGATAAGGGTTTTGATAAAGAATATGGAGCAAGGCCACTGCGGAGGGCGATTCAGAGATTTATAGAGGATCCACTCGCTGAAGCTATAATAGAAGGGAAGTTCAAAGAAGAGGGCACCATTATAGTAGCAGATGTCGAAGACGGTAAGATCGTATTCAGTTCTAAGGAAAACGAAGTACCTGTAAATGTATGAATACTCGGCCGAGAGTTGTAACTCTCGGCCCTTGCATTATAGATTTGAGTACTTTTTTCAAACTCCCTACGCATATTTATATAATATGTGAATATTGCGAGGGATATATCATGATGCTTACAGCACTTTGGCTTTTCATTTTAACGTACATATTATTACTTGCTTTTCCTCAAATCGGAGCTTACATTGCTCTGACTTCAGCTTCAGTCTTTGTGGTACTCAGGATTTTGCCCATTGATAAAGTATTCACCACCGTTGACTGGAATGTCATTTTAATGATTGCAGGGACCATGGGAATCGTCTCTCTCTTTATTGAATCTAGAATGCCATCATTACTTGCTGATCTAATTATTCAAAGAATGCCTGATGTAAGATGGGTGATTATTTCACTGGCGCTCTTTGCAGGGGTTATTTCCGCATTCGTGGATAATGTGGCTACTGTCTTAATGGTTGCTCCTGTAGCCCTAACCATAGCGAAAAAGCTCAGGATTTCTCCGGTACCAGGTATTATTGCTATAGCGATTTCATCAAATCTTCAGGGAGCTGCTACTTTAGTAGGTGATACAACTTCCATTCTTCTAGGTGGTTATGCAAACCTTGATTTCTTGGATTTCTTCTTTTTCAGGAACAAAATCGGAATGTTTTGGGTTGTGCAAATCAGTGCGTTAGTCTCAACTTTTATTTTGATCTTTCTATTCAGAAGATATAATCAGCGGATAAATGTGAAGAGCAGAACAATTGTTAAGGACTATTTCCCTACAGTTCTTCTCCTTGGGACAGTGGCCCTTTTAATTTTGGCGTCATTTATACCTGGAAAACCTAGCGTGACCAATGGAACTATTTGCGTGAGTTTATTTATCATTGGTTTGAGAAGAGAGTTCTTAAAGTCAAAAGATATTAAAGTGCTTTCAAAGACATTAAAAGAGATCGATTATTTTACACTTCTCTTATTGATTGGTCTCTTTATCGTGATTGGTGGAATAACAGAATCTGGGCTAACGGAAGAGATAAGCAAGTCCTTTGTTAGAATCAGTAATGATGATGTCTTTGTTATTTATACCCTCATTGTATGGGCTTCTGTACTCTTTTCTGCGTTTATTGATAATATTCCCTATGTTGCAACTATGTTACCTGTGACATCAGGGATTGCCGGTATTTTAGGGATTGATCCTACAATTTTATACTTTGGATTGCTTGCTGGTGCTACTTTAGGGGGGAATCTTACTCCGATTGGCGCTTCTGCTAATATTGCAGCCCTTGGGATCCTACGTAAACACGGCTATAAGGTAGGTGCAGGAGAATTTATGAGAATAAGTGTGCCATTTACCCTATCCGCTATTATAGTAGGTTATATCCTAATTTGGTTTATTTGGAGCTAACATAAAAGAAGAGCCCCTCTGGGGCTCTACCAATTTATAACGCCGCCTCTTATTAAAAAGTTTTTGCTAAATGGATACTCTAGGGTAACAGAAGTATCAAGGATGGAGCCAGTTGTTTCGAATGAGATATCTATCCTCTCCTCGGTACCTGTGGAGATCTGCCTGATGTTTTCTTTATTTTTAATTGAAGGTCCCCAGGCAAGAGAGGCCATTACTTTTACATTGTCATTTAAAGTAGTAACTACTCCTACCTTGCCGACAATTCCAGAGAAGTGACAGGCATCAGTTGTCCTCAGTGGGTGCTGATAAGTTTCATCATATATCTCCCAGTCAATTATACGGAAGAAGTATCCAGGGCCTAAAAAGAGATGGGTATTTTCCCTGTCTAAGACTTTATAATTCCAACCAAAGTATCGACCTAGTATACCTCCGTGAACGTAGACACGAGATACAATAACAGGCTCACCGCTTTTATCTGCTAGCCTCCTCATTTGTCCCCTATGAAGTTTCCCTCGATGGAGTTTTTAGCATTAAGATCAAGGTTTCCACCCTCCTACTGAGACAAGTCTTCCCATACACAGAACTAGGGCCAAAGAAAATCCGATAAGCGAGATTTTTTTCATGTTTTTATCGCCAGGCATTCTCCGATTCTTTAACAGAACTCGGAAAATGGCGATTCTCCTCCTCTGCTTTAGTAATGATATGCTTTAAGAGATATGGTTCTTGAATTATCCTGCTTAATAAGTATTCTCCTGATCCTAATATTAGAACATAATAGGCCTTTTCTTAAAATTTCCTTTGTTGATATGTTATGGAACTATTATACATGATATGTAAGATTTTATCACTAGTTTAAGAATGGTATACTTCAAAAATATCTCTACAGGTTACGATCACACAACATTTGTTATGGGATTACACAACATTTTTAGAGAGGGTTTCTTAAAGAAATAACGAATTGTAATAATAACAGACTATAAAAGGTTGACACGGATAAGGCGTAGGTATGCATAGGATATTCGCATGCACAAACTTTATCTTACTCAGCTTATATAATTGTTGCAGTGAAGTTTATAGGGAAAAATTATGACTCGAAGCGCTTAGAATTAAAATTCATAGCATCAGATCCCTTTATAAGAAAAAATTATACTTATGCTCTAATGTAAAGAAATAAATAATGTGGAGCCAAAGACTCTAAATAAATTCCAGCATAAGCTCTATTTTTTCAATGGCAGAACTAGGGACGAAGTCACCTTCTATTGACTCATCTTAGGGTAAGTTGTCCATGCCCTAACATTTGTCACGATGGAATAGGTTGTCCGGAGATTAACCCACAATGTGGTAGCTGAGTCTTGTAAATAAGAAATTATGTGTTATAAAACAGAAGGAGATGGGATTCGTGAATTCGCTGCGTAAATTGTTTGATAACCAGATATATATCATCAAGCTGTCATGGGAGTTTAAGAAATCATTTTTTATTTTGACGCTAATGCAGGCGGTTGTAAACGGCGTTGTGCCTCCTATTTCCGTTGTGCTTTATAGATCTCTAGTAGAAAGCGTAACGCAATCCGATTGGAACCGCTCTCTTAGTTTTATTGGAATCATCGCTGCTTTCTCACTATTAGCTTCGTTAGTCAACGCCATCTTGAAAAGAAATACTGAGATAGATAAAGAATTATTTAAAAACACACTTGTTTTTAATCTTCTTGCCAAAACAGCGGATATGGATAACCATTTACAGCAACTTCCCGAGGTAACGACATTAAAGGAACGCGCAAACAATGCTATACAAAGAGGCTCAGCGACGAGATCCTTTAATTCCTTCTTTTCGATTGTATCCGCTCTGATAACGATCATTTCGTCCTCATTCATACTGTCCTCGGTTTCAGCGTATGTCCTGATTTTTATTGCCATTATTATCTTTTTGAAGATTATCACCGTCTCGCGCGATAGATACTCGCAATACGGTGCATTTGTTGAAATGGCTTCGGTGAACAAGGAAATGGGCTATTATGCGCAGATGTTGACCGATCCGGCATATGCGAACGAGATGAAGATGTATACCATTTCTAGTTGGGTTCTGGCAAAATACAATTCCATCCTAAAGAGGATAAACTTCGTTATAAAAAGGCTGTTAGATTCCATCTTTAGAAATGAAATGATCCGAGGGACCCTGTCCGCCTTGGAGGAGGTTGTTATTTACATCTTCTTAGTATGGCAGGTCATCTTCGAATCTATGTCGATTGCTAATTTTACAATGTTTTTATCCGCGCTAAAGACGCTTTCATCAAGAACGACTTCTATGTTGAACGCTCTGATCACAATCGGTGAAAGCTCGGTATATATAGACTCCTATAGATCCTTCATTAGCCTTGAAAACACCATCGCCGTAAAAAATTACGGAATATCCATCTCAGAGCTCAGTTCGTCTACCCCATTGCTTCGGTTGGCTGACGTTAGTTTTTCATATCCTGGGCATAAAAAGCTCGTGCTCAACAACGTTTGCTTAGACATAGAGCAAGGCAGATTCTATGTTATCGTCGGAGAAAACGGCGCCGGAAAAACAACTTTGATCAGATTGCTCTGCCGCCTCTACGATCCTCAAGAAGGAATGATACTATACTCTGGCACAGATATCAAAGAAATAAAGTATGATGAATACAGGGCGCTCTTTGGTGTCGTATTTCAGGACTATCAGTATTACGACCTGTCTGTTGCCGAGAATATCGCGATGAGCGAATACGACGGAAGCGAGGAGATCCGCAGCAAAATTCGAGGAAGTCTTGAAAAAGTCGGTCTCTTGGAAAAGGTAGATACTCTCCCGAAAGGGCTGGAGACCCGTCTCGGAAGGACTTTTGAAGACGATGGGGTTCTGCTTTCTGGTGGAGAAGCACAGAAGCTTGCACTAGCCAAGGCTTTGTATAAGGACTCGCCCATACTCATTTTGGATGAGCCGTCGAGTGCTCTAGATGCATTCGCGGAGGAGGATCTGATTCGTACCTCTATCAAGGCGGCCTCAGGAAAGACTGTGCTATATATTTCGCACAGACTGTCGATTGCCAGGTACGCTGATGAGGTAATATTTATTGCAGATGGACAGATTGTTGACAAAGCCCCTCACAGCGTTTTATTGCAGACCAACGAACGCTATTCCCAGATGTATAAAGCTCAGGCCGCACACTACATGGATATGGAGGACAAGAAAGATGAATCTATATTATCTGTCTTCTAAATTCCCGTTAATTTTATAGTTAGGACATACTTTAGAGGTTAAAAGCATTCTAATAAATGCATTAAAGAGGCTTTTAGCCTCTTGACTTTTGCTTGAAACATAGCTGTAAAATGGCGAGAATTTAGGTCATTAAGCCGTATGAGCTCTTGGACTGTAAGATCCTCTACATTCTTTAAGATAAGCCAGCGAATGTTAAAAACCCGCTCCTTACCTTCTTTCTTTTGCTTGTTTTGAATATAACGTCGAGCTTCATCAACTCTTTTATAAAGACGGACCGCAATATGAAAGCTATCCACTACAATAGCTGCTGTAGGGAGATTTTTTAGTACAACAGCCTCAAAGGTTTTGCTCATACCAATAGACACTGCCTTTATGCTCTTTCTCCATTCATCTGGCATTGCTCTAAAGTAATCAGTCAGCATTGGTTATAACCGCTTTACAACCAATGAATCTATTCCTAATATATCATCAAGTTCTCCTATGGGTTTCATGGTATGGATCTGATCTAGCATTTGATGCAATCTCTTCATCATTACTTTCCCCTTTGATAGTATACAATATCCTATTATATCAGGGGAAACGGCGAAATTCAAACGATTCGCCTAGCAACTGGAACGCAATCTACTATTTTCTATAAAGTCTGCGGTATTTTAATCCAGCGGCTTTTGGGGAACTACACGCGATGAGCCTAAAAGTTTAGTTATAGCCTGAATTTCCTTCATTTTT
>DIRN01000055.1 GCA_002426645.1 Firmicutes bacterium UBA5435
CTTCGCAATTATTTTATGCACCCCCCTATAATTATTATACCTTATCATCCATCTAAATTCACTAGTTTTTGAATTATATGTGCCGCTAAAAATAATATATGTGTCAGTGTTCCACATTGCCTTAGCGGAGTACTCGTAAATGCCGACTGCTTTTTCGTCAATTGTAAGAGAATCAAAATAAGTTCCCGTGTCTATGATTTCTTTAATCTTTTCGTCGGTCGGCAGCTTTTCCACAGTCAATACAACCCCCAGTCTTCGGCTTTTTTAGTTTGTTTGTTTACACCCTATAACGGGTGTACCTGACTACATATCAAAATCCCGTGATGTCCTTTATTTCGTATGTTGCCGCGTTGTCCTGGAAAACGACAGCCTTGAACTTCCATTTGGTTCCTGGATCAAGGTTGTTTACATTATCTAAAGTGCTGCCTACCAGGTTATCGTCTTTATCGTATAAATTTATTTCTACCTGAACATAGCCATATTTCTTATTAGAATTGTTTTGGATAACGCCTACGACATAATTCACAAATGCGTCGCTTTCAACGCTTGACTCGATGAGTTCTAAATCCGGTTTCTTCGTCGTCTTGCTGGTTGCCGTATCTGTTGTCGCTTGCGGGGTTGCAACATTTCCGCTACTAGCCTGTTCCACCCCGTTATTGTCGTTGTCTTGTGAGCCGATCGCATATAAGACCACAAGTACAACAATCGCCCAAACCCACCATGTCTTATGTAAAGGCCTTTTAGCCTTCTTGTTTATTGTGCCGTTCTCACTCATGCTCAGGTGTCCTGTTTCTTTTAGTTTACCTGTAGGCCCTTGCTCTACGACACTAGACTTTCTAAGGAAGAGGCCTAAAACCAGAGCGATAATCATTACGAAGAGCCAGAGTCCTACCAATGCGCCGGCGCCTAGAGTAGCCCCTATTGCAAAACCTGCGGCTTCATATTCGTTTTGTATGTTTCCGGCTTCCTGTGATACAGAGGAGATACCAATAACAATTGCCACTAACATGAATAGCGTCCAAAGCAAGGCGAAGTTTTTCAATACGTTCCAAGCGGTGCCTCCTTCTCGCGTTTCGTTAGGAAGGAGATTCCTTTTCGCAAGATATACAGGGAGTGTTAATATTCCAATGAATAAAGTTCCAGCAACCCATCCGTATGAGTTCATGCGTTTACGACAATCAAATAATACCCAGAGCGCTAAAATAATATCGAATATCCAGTACCACATATTCTTTCCTCCTAACTTTTATAGATAGTTATTTCTCCATACGTGTCGCATACATACTCTACCTTTGATTCAGCAGCTACCATATCTATGTTGGCTTCTATCTCCTCCTTCCGTTTATGTAAGTAATATAATATTTATAAGCAGGATGTCGAGTTTTCGGGTAGTTGCATAGCAATACCATTTATCTTAACCGCGTTCAATTATATTATCGCACAGGCTTTTTATCCTGTGCCTCTGTATATTTCCATGCAGTTTAGCATATTTTTTCGCCTTGCTTATTACTTTTATTAGGTTCATACATGGTGGCGTGTTTAATCTTCAACTCCTTTGGTTATAACGATTTTATGTTTTATTTTAGGCTATACTTTGTGATTTTAATATTGCACCCTCTGGCCTTTTTAAATATCCAGCCGCCACCAGTTAAATCAGTAATCACACAGTCGACTTGGCTACCTTTGTCAAGCCTAGGAGCTATTTCTGCAGCAACGTGCTTATTTAAATATCCAATTTGTTTGCCATCCTCAGTCAATACTTTAACTGCATTTTTATCAAATTTATTCCTGGGCTCGCGTACTAACTTTAACGAATCTCCAACTCTGCATTTTTTTAAGATTTTCTGTCGAGAACTGCCATCATTATTTTTGTGGCTCACCCCAGCAACCTTTGAGTAAAAAGGCTTAAGCGGTCTTTTTGAGGGAAAATCCTTTTCCTTCGATTTCACCGAACGTTTTCTTCCGAAAAGTTTCATAGTCTATCCTCCCGCTCGTTTATGTAAATAATCCTTTTCTACTGTTCATCACCCTCATCCATCTTAGACGTGTACAGTATAGAGAGTTTTGTATTTAAAAGAGATAAGTTTGCTTTACACTTTTGATAGAATACTCCATCTCTACGTGATACGGAAAACCGTATTAACAGTATTAAACAAGATTAAGCTTGTCCTATAGGCACTAAAGAAACCATGTGTTTAATATTATTCTTAGTTATAGATATATAATAAGAAAGCTGTTCCCGCTACTGAAAGTACCGCTTCGTCCGTTTTAAGTTATGTTAAAGTTTAGAAAGTTATCCTTCTTTGTAATGTTAAACCCATACTTTGTATTATGTTCTATAAATTCGACATCTCTCTACCGTATCCTTCAATTTAGTTCAAAAGTTTTACAGCGATCCGCATGTGGTATTCTATAAGAGAGGTAACGCCGAGTAAGAACCCGGCGTTACCTTATTTGAATATAATCGTAGCTTATCTAAAGAAGAAGCAGCAGCAGCAAACTATGATAATTATTAAAATTAAGAATAAGAATAGGCAGCAACAAATTGGTAGAAACGAAGTGCCTCCTCGAAGTGCATCTGCCATTAAAAATTCCTCCTTTCAACTCTGTGTAGAGGTTATAACCTTTCAGTGCTTCCCTCTGACGTCGTATTCTTCTGTTATCGAAGGGCCAGGGCCTTTCAATAACAGCATATGAAAATTCCCTTTTATGTGTGCTTGAAAGAGAAATTTTTATGAGGAGTTTATGTAAAAAGTACTCTTGACTTTTCATAGTAAAGTACTATAGAATATGGAAGAGCAATACTTAAGAAGAATGTAATATGTTGATGCCCAAAGGAGGAGTAGATTATGAAGATCGCTACTTTAGGCCCGCGTGGGACATATTCTGAGCAGGCTAGTAGGATATATGCGCAGCGTCTCGCCATAGATTCTCCTGAAATTGAATTTACAACAGTAGACAGGAGCCTTCGTTATGTAGAGACAAGACTAGCTAATGTAGCTATAGTCCCAGTTGAAAATATGGTAGATGGGGTTATAGGCTCAACACTTGATGCTATTATAGAGCATCATGATTTTGTAAAGGTTTGTGATGAGGTTAATGTTAAAATTAGTCATGTTTTAGCTACAGCTATAGATACCTCCTTATCGGAAATAGAATGTATATATTCGCATTCTTCTGCGTTAAACCAATGTTCCAGTAGACTTAGTCATCTTATACCTAAAGCAAAGTTAATACCTGTTGGCTCTACAAGTGAGGCTGCTAAGTATGTAAAGGAGAATGGTAAAGGAAAGCATGCAGCTATATGTTCACGCGAGGCGGCTTTAGAGTATAATTTAAAGATTTTAAATAATGATATCCAAGATTACTCAAATAATATGACTCGTTTTATGGTATGCGCATTGACTGATAGCCCTTATACTGGGAGAGATAAAACTTTAATGGCTATAAAACCTGGCAAAGACAGACCGGGGATCTTATATGGTCTTTTAAAAGAACTAGCGGTACGAAATGTAAACATGACTTTTATACAGTCTAGACCATATAAGATTAGGCCTAATGAATATGTATTTGTAGTGGAAATAACTGGACACAAGACTGAACCTCATATAGAAGCAGCCCTTTGTGATATAGAGAAACAGATTAGAGAATCTGATGGTTGGAAGAAGATCTTAGGAAGCTACCCATATAGGGGCATAGAGGAGTAAAACTCATATAAAGGAATGAAACGGTGACAAAAATGATAAATTTATACGAATTAAGTGAAAATGTTGAAGAGGATATAAAAGATCTGTGGAGAAAGGTAGATGGCGTTGAGGAACGTAACCTCTCAAAAGTCTTAAAAGCCTTTCAGCAGGCTGGGGTTGGAGAAGAGCATCTAGTTGGCACAACAGGTTATGGTTATGACGATATGGGAAGAGAAGCTCTAGAAAAAGTTTATGCTCTTGTCTTTGGAGCTGAAGCTTCTCTAGTGCGTCCTCAGATAGTTTCAGGAACCCATGCTATCTCCACTTGTCTCTTTGGACTTCTACGTCCAGGCGATGAATTGTTATCAGCAGCAGGCGCACCTTATGATACTCTTCAAATGGTCATTGGTATCAAAGGCCATTGCTCAGGTTCCTTAAGCGAATTGGGAGTATCATATAAAGAGGTAGCCCTAGATAATATGGAAGAGCCAGATCTGGACCTATTGGAAGAATCTATAACTGATGCTACAAAGGTAATCCTTATCCAGAGATCTCGTGGGTATAGCTGGAGACCAGCTCTATCCATTGATAGTATAGCTGCTATTATAGAGCGCGCAAAAGCAGTAAATCCTAATGTAATATGTTTTGTCGACAACTGCTATGGTGAATTTGTAGAACGATTTGAACCTACACAGGTTGGGGCAGACATTATGGCAGGCTCTCTAATCAAGAACCCTGGAGGAGGTCTGGTGCCTACGGGTGGTTACATTGTAGGGAAACGACAATATGTAGATATGGCTGCAGCACGATTAACAGCACCAGGGTTAGGTGCTAAAGTCGGAGCCACCCTAAATTCTAACCGCCTCTTTTTTCAGGGTTTCTTCATGGCACCTCATGTAGTTGCAGAGTCCCTAAAAAGTGCTATATTTGCTGCTAGGATTATGGAAGAACTAGGGTTTGAAGTTTCACCCAGATACGATGAAGCAAGATCTGATATTGTACAAGCAGTAAAGTTTGACTCCGAAGAACTCTTAATACGTTTTTGCGAAGAGATACAAAAAGCTTCTCCTATTGATTCTTATGTGAAACCTGAGCCTGCAATGATGCCAGGATATGAGGATCCTGTAATTATGGCGGGTGGCACTTTTATTCAAGGGTCCTCCATTGAATTGAGTGCTGATGCACCATTACGAGACCCTTATATCTGCTATATTCAGGGAGGATTATCTAAGGCTCATACTAAAGCAGCACTCTTATCAGCCCTTGAATCTATCTTTAGTTAAAGCACAAAGAGAATATTTCGCATGAGCCCAATTAATTCATATATGATAATTCCAGATACTAAGGCAACCCAATAGAGGGGTTGCCACTTTTTTATCACAGCTACAGCGTAAGCTGCATATGGCCCGCCAGTAAGAGATAGAGCGATTACTGTAAGAGTCTCAATATCTAATCTTAAGATCCTTCCAACTAAAAGAATCAGAAAGAACTCAAGACCTATTAATGCTGCAGATAAAATAGTTATTGGCCCAGCTAGTTTTAGAAATTGAACATCTCCAAGTAAAGTGCCTGCAGAGAAGAAGAGTAAATGCGTCATGAACTCTGCGACAAGGTTTGATGTAGATTCAAAGCCACGCAATTGAAACGCTTTTCTTACGATTAATCCTATAAAACCAAGAAGTACTAAGAAAGGTATCCTATAATAACGTATACAAATACCTTCTGCAATAGATATACAAAGTAATACGAGAGCAAGTAATATCGAAAGATTCTCTAAAGAGACATTAGGTCTATCAAAGGATATTCGTCCTTCTCCTTCCATAGCATGGACTTTCGTTTCATCCATAGGTATATTCATCCACATAGTAGGATAAATTCTTCTTAATAATACAGGTAATATAATTCCAGTCACGAGTATAAAGGGGAAGAGGCCATTACCCAGTACTGCAAAGAGAGAATAACCTTCTCTTGGGAATTGAGACAAAGCTTTAGGAGTAATAAGAGTGTAGAATATATCTAAGATATAGGCTGAGTTCGCATTTGGATAATCAGGCACACCCGTTACGTATAATATAAGCGTAGTTATGCTCCCTATAAGGATCAGCACTACTATTCCTAATACGAGGCTTTTAATAAATACAGATCCTAAACGCTTGTTCTTAATAGGCTCTGAAGTTATGAGTGAAGAGGCTAGTGCTAGCGGGATCCCCCACGTGAATATTTGAGCATAGAATATATGCTGACTTGGGAGAATACCTGTCCCACATAGTATTCCAGCAATAAGAAAAGTTATAAATGCGGAGCCAAGGCTCTTAAAGATTATGTGTTTTCTCTCTAACCAGAAACTGAAGTATATAGTTATGCTCATTACTCCTAAAATAGGAATAATGTTATCACCGTATAACATAAAGGCCATATCCTCCTCTTCGTACTATGTATTATATTCTATTCAAAGATATGATGCTCTTAGAACTCTATTCGCCTTTGGTTGATTTACAGATAAGTTATAGTATATGATTGGAATAATTTAATGATGTCAGAATATATATGAATGTAAGTATAGTATTGAGATAATTGTATTTGGGCTATATATTATTCTAAGATGTTATAGAATCTGATAAAGGAGGGATGATATTGTGGAAGAATATGACGTATTTCAGGAGATCGCAGAGCGTACCGCTGGCGATATCTATATCGGCGTAGTTGGACCTGTCAGGACCGGTAAATCTACATTTATAAAGAGGTTTATGGAGTTGATGGTCCTGCCAAGTATAAAGAATGTCTATGATAAGCAAAGGACCATTGACGAACTTCCACAGAGTGGAACGGGACGTTTGATAATGACTACTGAACCGAAGTTCGTTCCAAATGAGGCCGTAGAGATCCTTGTTGCCGAGAACGTCAAGGTAAAGGTACGCCTTGTAGATTGCGTAGGATATACTGTAGAAGGCGCACTAGGGTATGAAGACGATAGCGGAGCAAGGATGGTAAGTACGCCCTGGTTCGACCAACCTATTTCTTTTCAAGAAGCTGCTGAGATAGGCACCCATAAGGTCATTGCTGATCATTCTACCATAGGACTAGTAGTTATAACAGATGGTAGCATCACTGAAATTCCTAGGAAGAACTACATAAACGCAGAAGAGCGGGTTATTAAGGAATTAAACGAAATAAACAAACCATATCTGGTGCTCCTTAACTCCGTCAAGCCTCAGGACAATGATGTTCAGAACCTTGCTGCAGCTTTAACAGAGAAATATCAAGTGCCAGTAATCCCTGTAGACTGTGCAAAGATGGGTAGGGAGGATGTAGTAAAGATACTACAGAATGTATTGTATGAATTCCCAGTTAAGGAAATCAACGTAGAATTCCCCAAGTGGTTTGAAGCCCTTGAAAGTGACCATTGGCTGCGACGGCAGTTCGAAGAAACAGTATTAGAGCTTGTAGATGAAGTAGATAAACTACGCGATATAAATGAATTTAGTTACGGATTGAGCACTGTAAATATAGTAGAACAGGTCTCCATGGATAAAATGGATATGGGAACTGGCATTGTTACGTTAACAATGAGGACAGGAAAGGAACTCTTCCTACAGATCCTAGAAGAAATTACAGGCTTTATCATTGAAGGAGATCACCATCTTCTCAAGCTTATGAAGGAACTTACCATAGCTAAGAAAGAATATGACAAAGTTGCAATAGGTATTAAAGAAGTAAGAGAGACAGGGTATGGGATTGTTATGCCTACAATAGAAGAGACTATCTTTGAAGAACCTGAGCTTATAAAGCAAGGTAATAGGTTCGGTGTTAGACTAATAGCCTCTGCTCCCTCTATACACCTGATACGTGCAGATATAAAGACAGAGGTAACTCCGCTGGTAGGAACGGAGAAACAAGGAGAGGAATTAATAAAAGATTTGAACACTGAATTTGAAAACGATCCCTCAAAGATCTGGGAAAGCGAGTTTTTAGGGAAATCCATGTATGATATTGTAAGGAATGGTTTAGAAAGCAAACTTGTGCGTATGCCTGAGAATGCTCAAGAGAAATTACAAGAGACATTAGAAAAGATAGTAAATGAAGGTAGCGGGGGCTTAATATGTATAATACTTTGAGTCGCTATAATGACTCAAAGGCTCCCTAAGTAATTGAATGTACGGTCGCGGATATTTTCAATCCTGTGACCGTATTTATTTTTCCAAGGACTCTTGGATCATTTATCCGAAGGAGTGATTTGTTTGTAACTTTGTGATATAATATGTTGGGGAAGTAAGTAGGGATCTATAATGGGAAATCTGATACAGCTACAGAAGAGAACCTAACATATCCCTTGCAACTATAGGAATAAGGAGGAAGGTAAAGATGCATGAGATTACGATCAATTGTATTGGTAACCATATCACTATATCGTATGCTGCTGCTGAACTCAAAAATTACCTAGAACGAATAAGCGGAGAAAAGGCCATTATTACTTCAAGAGAATCATATGATCCGTCAGAAAAAGGTGCTTTATGGATAGGCCTTACTCATTCATTTCCTGGACTCGAGGTAGTTAAGGTGGAAGATTCGATTTTTGATGATGCAGTCTATATTAAGGTCAAAGCAAAGGAAGGTATTATAGCTGGAATTAACCGAAGAAGCGTACTCTTAGGAGTTTATAGATACCTTACTGAGCTAGGTTGTCGCTGGGTTCGCCCCGGGACAGAAGGAGAATTCATACCTAAGCTAGCTTTAGCGGATACATTTGTAGAAGTGACAGAAGCAGCCTCTTATCGTCACAGAGGCATTTGCATAGAAGGTGCTGTAAGTTATGAGCACGTCCGAGATATTATTCAATGGGCGCCACGAGTTGGACTCAACGGATACTATATTCAATTCAGAGAAGCATATACTTTCTTTGATAGGTGGTACTCCCATTTAAATAATCCTTTAAAAGAACCAGAAGGATTTTCTTTAGCAGATGCTAGAAGATTAGTAGCTATGGCAGTGGATGAGATCAAAAAGCGAGACCTTATTTATCATGGAGTAGGTCATGGTTGGACGTGCGAACCCTTTGGCCTTGAGGGACTTAGCTGGGACCCTGTAGAAGTTGAAATAAAACCTGAAGTCGCTCAATACTTAGCCCTTGTAAACGGAGAACGTAAACTCTGGAAAGGGGTTCCTCTTAACACAAATCTTTGTTACTCTAATCCAGAAGTACGACGTGTGGTAACAGAGGAGATAGCTAATTACATACAAACGTATCCCGAAATAGATATAATGCATTTTTGGTTAGCAGATGGTTCTAATAACCAATGTGAATGCGAACGATGTTGTACAGCTCGTCCCTCAGATTTTTATGTACAGATGTTAAATGAACTAGACGAATTACTCTCTGAGCGAGGCCTTGATACTAAAATTGTTTTCCTAATATATGTGGACTTACTTTGGGCTCCAGAAAAGAATGGGATCAAAAATCCAGATCGTTTTATACTTATGTTTGCCCCAATAACTCGGGCGTATATCAAACCATTTACCCCAGAAAAAGTTCTTCCTAAAGTACCTCCCTATGAAAGAAATCGCCTCTCATTTGCCGGTGATGTTGGAGAGAACATAGCGTTCTTACGGTCGTGGCAGGATATATTTCAGGGAGATAGTTTTGATTTTGATTATCATTTTATGTGGGAGCATTATAAGGATCCTGGCTATATTCAAATAGCCGAAATAATGCATAAAGATATTCAAAACTTAGAGGATATCGGCCTCAACGGATTTATTAGTTGTCAGACACAGCGGTCATTTTTCCCTACTGGTTTAGGCGTTATGCTTATGGGGTGGACCCTTTGGAATAAGCAACTCACATTCGAAGAAATTGCAAAGGAATACTTTGATGCTGCTTTCGGGTTAGATGGTCGTAGGTGTTATTCTTATTTACGTAGTCTTTCTGAGCTCTTTGATCCATCTTATCTACGTGGTTCTAAACTATTGCCCGATGAGGCTATGGCCCAGTCATTTGCGAAGATACCGCAAGTTATTGAAGACTTTAAACCCATTATTGAAAGAAATATAGATTCCGACGATACTTGCCACGCAGCTTCATGGCGCTATTTAAAGGAACATGCTTATATTTATCAGGAACTAGCTCAAGCCTTAGAGATGGTAGCACGTGATAATCTGGATGCAGCTTTAGAGAAGTGGGAGCTTATTAAGAAGAGGGTTCAGGAACGCGAAGATCTCCTGCATCCTGTCTTAGATGTATGGCTCTTCATTCGTACACTTGGAACAACATGGTTCGCTCCTAAAAAGTAAATATACATTTTAAAAAACATCAATTAAGGTCTCCAAACTCAATTTGAGACTTATACTAAAATTAGTAGTAGCCAAACTATTTTAAATAGTGGATAAAAAGAGATACATATACTGTGAGTGAAGAGTTGTCTTTAGATGGAAAGCTTCCTCTATATATGCAAGTCTCTAGAGTGACCGTTAGAAAAGCAATATTAGAATTAATAAATGATGGACGAGTATATCAGATGTCAATGTATCACCAACACAAAAAACCAGTCACCCGTTGTTTATTTTATTATACAAAGTATATAGACGCTAGTAAACAGGAACGTAATCTTGATGGATTTTATTTAGATGTATTTAAAGGTGTATCTGATGAACTTAGAAGAGAAGAATATAAATGTGTTTATGTGGCACCGTTTGGGTCTAAAAAAAGAACATTAACTTCTTACGAGTAGATGTTAAAGATGCCTTTGGCGTGGTACTTGCAGGGGTACGAGAAGAGGAAGTCACAAGGCTTTTTAAATTATCTGATACCCCACTAGTTTTAGTTTATTGTGTTAGTCCAGATGGGACCATTGATCATGTTATTATAAATAATGTTAAAGGAATATTTGATTTGGTTAAATGTTTAGTTGATTTAGGGCATACCAGAATAGGTTATATTGGTTGGATAGAAGGGAGTTCTGATAGTAGACATCAATTAGATGCTTTCAAAGACTCAATGAGAAAACTCGGTATTAAAGTTGATGGTAACCTTGTTTTAGAGATTCAATATGAAAAGGATAGAGATGTTTATAAGGTTGTTGAGGAATATCTTAATATGGATAATCTACCTACTGCAACCGTTGCCGTATTTGCAATGAAAGTAGCAAATCAACTTGGTCTGAACATACCTGATGATTTAAGCATAACTGGATTTGGAGATAGTGCTTACTCAAGAGATTTAATACCGTCTTTAACTATGGTTTGCGTTAATCCCAGACAACTAGGTACTTATGCTGGTAAGCTTCTTATAGAACGTAGGAAGAATCAAAACAACGAAATTATTAAACAGGTAGCACTAGGCACTCACTTAGTGATCTGCGAGTCATATTTTAAGCCTAAAGCTAGTAGAGAATAGAATAAATATACTTTTAGCGAAAGAGAGGTTCCTATGGCTAACTATGTAAAGATCAGCGTTATAGGAGCTCGCCCGTATTCTATGGATGCCAGGTTAGATTTAAAGGATGCGGTTAAAAACCATGATCGAGCACTTGCAGTTTGAAGTAGAACAGGTATTACCTGACGTGCTCATTTTGCAGTGGCTATTGCTGGTTTGCCTAGCTCTGTTATTTCTCCCCTTGGAAAGGAGATAGCGTCAAGTACAAACTACTTTGATTTTGTGACTAAAACTATTAATTTAGATTGTAGTGTGGTTCACCTAGATTATAGTAGGGAGCGTCTTAAGGCTATGAAGAAGAAGTACAGGGAAAGGGTTAAGAGCGTTGATCCTAGTTACCTAGGCTCAGTCCTCATTTCCAGCGAAACTGAGGAGTTCAATATCAAGAAGTTGATTGAGCAATTGGATGATTATATGGAGAAAGCTCTGGCGCATCATCATAATCCTGAGAATATGGGGCCATAAGCCCAACTTAGGTATGAAAGTATTATGGGGAAGGGGAGATGAATAGTTGGATGTTATATCTGTGTCTGGTCTATATAAGAGATATGGTAGTGTCATAGCAGTAGATAGCCTTGACTTACATGTAGAGGCAGGTCAGATCTTTGGCATGTTAGGACCAAATGGAGCAGGGAAGACCACTACTGTGGAGATTCTAGTCGGTCTCCGAGAACGTGACGCAGGAAAGGTTTCAGTATTAGGTATGGATCCTGTCAAGAAAGGGGCTGAGATTAAGTCGCGCATTGGTGTTCAACTACAAACATATGGTCTCTATCCTAGACTTACTGTTAAGGAGGTTGTGACTCTTTTCTCAAGTTTCTACAAAAAGCCGTTATCTCCAGACGATGTTATAGAAGAGGTGGGATTAACCACAAAGGCTAAAACTATAGTAAAGTCTCTTTCTGGAGGCCAGGCTCAGCGATTAGCTGTAGCCTTAGCTATAGTGGGCGATGCTGAACTAGTATTTTTGGACGAACCTACTACTGGATTAGATCCTCAGGCACGGAGAGGATTATGGGATATTATAAACGCTATGAAGAAGAGGGGAAAAACAGTTTTTTTGACTACTCATTATATGGATGAGGCTGAGAGACTCTGTGATAAAGTTGTAGTTTTGGATCATGGTAAAATTATAGCCCAGGGAGCTCCTTCAGAGTTAATCGCTGAGCACTTTGAAGAGCTGTCTATAGAGTTCTCAAATTCTATAGACAAAGAACAAGAAAGATTAGAGTCATTACCAGGCGTGAGTCGTGTTCAATTTAGCGACAATAAAGTTACCCTTTATACTAAGGATGTAAGCAGAACTATATCCGCCCTTATGGCTTTAGTCCAGAATGATAGTATATCAATAGACGATATTGTAATAAGGCGTGCCAGCCTTGAAGATGTCTTCTTAAAACTCACAGGTAGGAGGATAAGAGAGTGAAAGCATTTGCTCAACTTGTTTTGGCAAGTCTTAAAGACTTATTTCGAGATAGGATGAGTCTTTTTTGGTTCTTAGTATTTCCAGTTATCTTTATATTCTTCTTTGGAATGCTCTTTTCAAATGAGAGCACTACTACATATAATATAGGAGTAATTTGCCAATCTGACGCTCCTCTTTCCCAAGGCATACTAGCAGGGATAAAAGAGGTCCCTATATTTAACGTTACAACAAGCTCAAAAGAGGAAGAGCTTAAAGCTCTAAATGAAGGACAAAGGATTCTTGTTATAGAGATACCTCCTCTGTCTACTGCAATAATAGGAGATGAGAATAACGATGCTGAAGTATATGTCTATTATGATAAGAGTAAGCAGAGCAATGAGCAGATACTTATCCCCATTGTAAGACAGATTATGGATGAGATTGAGAGGCGTGTAACAGGCAGACTTAAGTTATTCACTATAGTTACTGAACCGATTCAAGGAGAAGAGCAGAGGATGATAGATTTTATTCTCCCGGGTATTCTTAGTATGGCCCTTATGCAACTTGGGCTCTTTGGCTCTTTACGTGTTGTGAGCCTAAGAGAGCAGAAGATACTCAAAAACTTAGGAGCAACTCCTCTTTCCAGGAATGTACTTATAGCTGCAGAGGTTCTAGTAAGGATGCTGATGGCACTTATCCAGACCGCAGCTATTATACTCATTGGCCACGTGGTATTTGATGTAACTATGGCAGCAAACTGGTTGGTAGTATTAGGAGCAGTTCTTCTTGGTTCAGCGACCTTTGTCGGCATAGGTTATATGTTGGTATCTTTCATTAAAACTGAGGAGAGTGGAGTAGGTTTGATTCAGCTGGTACAGTTCCCAATGATGTTTCTATCAGGGGTGTTTTTTCCACTTGAACTAATACCTTCTTTTATGAGACCAATAGTAAATATTATTCCCCTTACATATTTGGCAGATCTTTTGCGCCAGATAATGGTAAACGCTTTACCGAGCTATAGTATATCAACTGATATTTTAGTCCTAATGAGCTGGGCAGTGATAACTCCTATATTGGCAGCAAAGTTTTGGAAGTGGGAATAATAAGGAGGGCCTTGCGAATTAATTAACAAGGCCCTGAATTCTTCAATTGAGAGGATGTTTTTCAAAGTAACGTAAGTTATCTTGATCTACACCAGCTTCTACAAAGTCATCGAAGACAACAGGTATAATTTCCTGAAACGTTTCTAGTAAGTCACATAGCACTTTTCGTATTTCCCAATGTGCAGCCTTTTGGGTCCTCATTTCAAATATATGGCGCCACTCTCTAAAGTTAGCTGATATTACGATTTGCGATTTAGTGCCTATTGGTAAAACTTGTCTGGCATCTTGCGGTGCCCATCCGCTTTTCCTTAAAGCTCGATAGAACTTTTCGTATTCGTTAAACATATCAGAGATGGACATCATCCTTCCATCTTCTAATTGCACTTTTCGGTTTTCGTCACAGTGCGGTGGGACTATGCATTTAATTTGAAAGTTTTCTAGATCCGGTCCTGTTCCTTCTTTGGCATAATCCACATATCGTGTGGACTCTTGAGAGAATGCCGCAAGGCGGTGACGTACCAATTCATGAGTAAACCCGCGAGAAACATTAGTAAATTGTACGGTCACATTACTGTGCTCCAGTACGCTCTCGTGACCATTCTTTATTAGCATCCGTACAAATTTTTTGCTTGTCTCTTCTGTAATTTCTTTCTTCTCAGACTGGTAGCAAGTTCTACCTGCTTTCTCAATTCGTAGTAATTGAGCTCTTAGTTCTTCTTCAGGTGTTAGAATTATGAAACTTCCAGCATCTTTAAGTATTTTCACTTTATTTTGGTTTAGGCTCCCTCATATAAGGTCGGGAGTAAGAACCAATCACCGCCTTTCGATTAAGGACATATTTACTCTTTCCGACAATTGTAATATTTATAAAAATAAAGCAAGAGTGTTGATATTATCTTATCATAAATGTACTGGATATGAAAGTACTCTTTATTCTAAATATAAAGTATAAGTTATACATAAGAAGGAAAATAGAGATATAGCGAGAAATACCAGTAAGTTTGCTACAAAAATTGAATGTTTTTCGTGTTATATATTGAAAGAATTCACAAAAGCTCACATATATATAAAGGATATTAAAGACAATTGTAAAACCAGAACTGGTGCTAGTACAGAGGTATTATCTATTGGGAGGATAGTAACTAAAAAAATTAAAGATTTTACTTGACAATACTGAATCAATCATGGTATACTAAACACTGAAACAACAAGTTGTTAAATTGGTTTCGAGGGCGGATAGCTCAGTGGGAGAGCACCTGCCTTACACGCAGGGGGTCGCAGGTTCAAGCCCTGTTCCGCCCACCATATTATTAACAAGAACACATAGGCAATGTAAGTAGTAACCGGCACGATTATCGCGATGCCGGTTTGTTTTTTAGGAGGAGAGTATCCTTAGCTTCTCCACAAATTTCCAGAAGGATTTGAAGGTTCTATGTCGAATGTAATACTAAGATAGTAATTTTTAGCAAAGCCTTCTATAAGATTCATAATAATTTATATATAAGAAACTTGATAAAATATGTAGAATATATATTAAATAGGTACAGAGAACCCGTAGAATTAACGAGGGTTGAGGATCTTTTTAGAAAGAGGGACAATTGCCATGACAGCAACTGTTCAACAGATCTGTAATTTATTGGAAAAGCTAGCGCCGCGATATCTTGCTGAGAAGTGGGATAACGTAGGATTACAAGTGGGCAATCCTTGTCAAAAAGTAAATAGGATCCTTGTGACATTGGATATTACAGAAGAGGTTCTTAACGAAGCCAGCGATAAAGATGTTGACATGATAATATCCCATCATCCATTAATATTTGAGCCTCTTAAGAAAATACACCTAAATACATGGGCAGGAAAGATTCTACGGGATATTCTTTGTAAGGGATTTGCAGTTTATGCCTGTCATACTAATCTAGATGCAGGAAAGGATGGTCTTAATAGCTGGCTGGCTGAGCGGTTAGGGTTGGTGCATACTGAGATCCTTAAGGAAACCTTTTGCGAAGATTTAAATAAATTAGTAGTTTTTGTACCAAAGGGATTTGAAGATAAAGTTATGAATGCTATGGCTGCCACAGGAGCGGGATGGATTGGGAAGTATAGTCATTGTACTTTTCAGACTAGAGGGACTGGAACCTTTAAACCGCTATCTGGGGCAGTTCCGTTTATAGGAGATGTTGGAAGACTAGAAAGAGTGGAAGAAGTACGTATAGAAACTATTATGGAGAACTATAAGACAAAAGATATAGTAAGTGCTATGTTAAAGTGCCATCCATACGAAGAGGTAGCTTATGATATATACCCATTAAAAAATAGATCAGAGACTGTTCATGGCTTAGGACGTATAGGCCAACTTGAAAAAGAAGAGACTTTAGATTCATTTCTAAAAAGTGTAAAGGAACGTTTAAATGTTAAAAATCTTCGAATAGTGTCTGAAAATATGGAACAAAAGGTTAAAAAAGTAGCAGTTTGCGGAGGGGCGGGAGCGAGTCTTATACATGTTGCATCAACTAAGAAAGCTGATCTTTTTTTGACAGGTGATATAAAATATCACGATGCCCTTAAAGCCAGAGAATTAGGTCTCATCCTTGTAGATGCAGGACATAGTGATACGGAGAAGGTGATGCTCGAGGGAGTAAAGAGGTACCTTCTAAAGGAATTTAAAGAGAAAGGTTTCCGTGACATGGAGGTGCTTGAATCTGAATGTGATGCGGAACTTATATTAAAATATTGATAGTAATTTGATATAGGTTATTTAAAGATGGGCGTTGGCAGCGTGTTAAGATTCGTGGCGGAATTTCTTATGGTCTTAAATTGAGGTCCGTATATTGGGTAAACATACAAATAAGTATCAAAAGGGGAGGGCTTGTTATGGCTCTTAAGAGACGATGTGAACTCTGTGGGAAATTGATACCTATTGAACGTTTGGAGGTTCTTCCACAGACTAAAAGATGCGTGGAATGTGCTAGAGAGAATGGTTCTGATATAACGGGTAGAAGAACTGTTATTGGCATGGATATTGATACTTACAAAGACCTTTTACGCGCTGTTAGAACTTAATCATAAGCTGCTTCAGAAAAAGCGTTGGCTTTATTCGGGAGAAAGGGATTGTCCTGTTTTTGAAGAATTAAGTATAAAGAATTGATTTTGCCTTATTATTATGGTATCATATATACAGATGAGATGATTTCATCTGATCTAATAGCTGTATGAGTAACGAAAGATTACTGAGAAGTTGATCTGGCGATCGCAGGTGTAATTCTGTAAGAGTTACATCTGAGGAAAGTCCGAACTTCATAGGGCAGGGTGCTGGGTAACTCCCAGTGAGAGTGATCTCAAGGAAAGTGCCACAGAAATTATACCGCCGTTTAATGAGTTTCTTAAACGGTAAGGGTGAAATGGTGCGGTAAGAGCGCACCAGCAGTTAGGTGACTAACTGGCTAGGTAAACCCCACCTGAAGCAAGACCGAATAGGAGGAGCATAGAGTGGCCCGCTCTTTCCTCGGGTACGGTCGCTTGAGGTCGTAAGTAATTACGATCCTAGATGGATGGTCGCTATTCCTTTTGGGAGCATGTGGACGTATAGGTCTTTTGTACTTAAATGGTAGCATGCGATAATACCAGGGAAGACAGAATTCGGCTTATAGATCAGCTTCTCATTTTTTAGCCCGAGTAGCCACAAAGCTGTTCGGGCATGAAATTTATTCTTTTAATATTATATATAAAGGGGATATAAGGATGGGCGATAGAGTAGTTATAACAGTTACAGGTAAAGATAAGGTAGGTATCGTAGCCGGAGTCGCTGCCGCTATTGCTGAGTGCGGAGGTAATATCGTAGATATAAGTCAAACCATCCTTGAAGAATTCTTTGCCATGATAATGATTGTAAGTTTGTCAGAGGCAAAAGGGACCTTCAAAGAATTTGAAGAAAAATTAAGCGACGTTGAAGTGGATTTAGGAGTTAAGATAATAGCTCAACACGAGGAAGTCTTCGAATATATGCATCGAATTTAAATTATAGACCACATCATCTTTTCAATTCGCCCCAATGTACATTGCTCTGTGGTAGCTTAAGACCATTTTTTCTTTTGTTTCAACGTTGAGCTCAAGAACACAGTTTCTTTCTCTACTGAAAGGAGTTTTGGGAATGGCAGAAATGGCTACAATAGATGAGAATCAAACGAATTTTGAAGAAATTAAACTGGAAGCCAGAAACGGTATGGGAATCCTCTTGCTCAATATTGTACTTATGATAGTTGCGCTTATTGGGTTTATTTACGGTATTGTACGTTTAGAAAGTGGAGCAAAGCTTATTCCAAATGTAATATTTATAATCATAGGGGGAGCTTATCTCTTTCTCGTAGGACCGATTCTATTTGCAGGATTGAAAGTATTAAGGCCAAATGAAGCACTTGTCTTAACCCTTTTTGGCAAGTATTATGGGACACTTAAAGGTGAGGGGCTTTTCTTTGTTAATCCTTTCGTCTCTTCTATAAATCCAGCTAGTTTATTTATATCTTCTGGTACTACTGATGTTGAAAAGGCGGTTTCAGCTGGCAAAAATCCGAGTCAAACAGTGAATATAAGCCTTTCAAGAAAAAAGATTTCCTTAAAAGCTATGACTTTAAATAATGATAAACAAAAGGTCAATGATAAATTAGGGAATCCAATAATTATTGGAATCGTTGTTATCTGGAAGGTTGTTAACACGGCAAAGGCTGTCTTTAATGTAGATAATTACGCTGAATTCCTATCTATTCAATGCGATTCTGCGCTTCGAAACATCGTTCGACTATATCCTTATGATGTATCAAACGATGATAACGAAAAGTCTTTGCGTGGTAGTAGCCAAGAGGTCGCGGAAAATTTAAAAAAGGAAATTCAATCAAAGGTAGAGATAGCAGGTTTGGAAATTTTAGAAGCAAGGATTACACATTTGTCTTATGCTCCGGAAATTGCTGCTGTAATGCTCCAAAGACAACAGGCTTCTGCAATCGTTGATGCACGGCAGATGATTGTTGAGGGAGCAGTAGGAATGGTGGAAATGGCTCTTGCAAAGCTAAACGAGAATGATATAGTAGATTTAGACGAGGAGCGCAAGGCGGCTATGGTTAGCAATTTACTTGTTATTCTCTGTGGGAATAGGGATGCTCAACCCATTGTAAATAGTGGTTCACTATAATGAACTATTAGTACATAAATAAAAAACAGGAGTTGGTGTGTTTGAACCCATCTGAAGTAGTGAAGCTTGCCGCTAAACTTGCTGATGATATGCGAGCGGAGGATATTGTCGTTCTAGACATGAAAGATGTGACCTTAATTGCAGATTATTTTATGATCTGTACAGGAACCTCAGGAATACATACTAAGTCCATAGGTTCTAATGTGGAAAAAGGTCTTAAGGAGGCGGGGCTCATTCCTAAGCATAAGGGCGGCTATGATGACGGCGCATGGATTTTGTTAGACTTAGGATCAGTTGTGATACATATTTTTCAGCATGATACAAGGCTTTATTATAATCTAGAGAGATTATGGGGCGATGCCAGGAGGATAAGTATATAGATGTACGATAGGTTGGCCCTTGCTTATGATGAAATGATGGAAGATGTAGATTATGATGCGTGGACAAGTTATCTTGAGGAATTGGTTAAGATATGGCATTCAAAGCCTCCGAAAAAGGTTCTTGATCTGGCGTGTGGTACTGGTTCTCATGCTGTTTTTCTAGCAAAACGCGGATATGAAGTGGTTGGAGTAGATGCATCTATAGAGATGTTAACTACAGCTGATGCTAAAGCTAGAGACGCAGGGCTTCAGATAGCTTTTTACTATCAAGATATGAGAACTTTAAATTTTAAAGCGGCCTTTGATACTGTATTTTCTTCATGTGATAGTATGAATTACTTACTAGAAGATGGAGATATCCAGAAGACATTTGCAGGGGTTTCTAAAGCGCTTACAGATGGAGGTCTCTTTATCTTCGATATGAGTTCTATGTATCGGCTACGTGAAGTCTTTGGAAACAATACCTTTGCAGCAAACTTTGAGAACTCATCTTATATTTGGGAAAATTATTGGGATGTTAAATCTAAGGTATCCACAATAGAACTTACTCTATATATTAAAGAAGATGGCGAATGCTACCGTCGGTTCTATGAAGTCCATCAAGAACGCGGTTATGAGATTGAAGAGATAGAGGAGCATCTTAAAGCTTGTGGCTTTAAGATGCTAAATATTTACGAATCTTTTACATTTGACGAGCCTAATCCTTCCTCTGAAAGAATACATTTTATTGCTCAAAAACCCTTGACAGGTTAGAAGGATTGAGGTATAATTATCAATGTCAACATTATATGAAATCTTTGTGGGGCTGTAGCTCAGTTGGGAGAGCGCTTGAATGGCATTCAAGAGGTCGTCAGTTCGATCCTGTCCAGCTCCACCACTTTTATCCCCTCTAAGCAGGGGCTTTTTTGTTTATACCTTTTTAGAACATTATTAAAACGAGCAAAAGGTGATGGTAATGGATAAGCAAAATATTAAGACACAGGTGCATAGTGCTATGTATCAGAATATAAAGAAGAAGGGTTATGTTTCCCCTGTCGATGTTTTAATGGATCTAGGCATATTATCTAAGAAGGATTATGAGGATTGGCGTTTTGGAAAGGTACCCTTTCTCGAAAAGGTATGCAAAGTTAATCTTAAAAGACTATCAGAGGTTATGAAAGAAATGCGAGTATATTCAGGGGAGAAGCATCTGAAACCATCGTGGACATGCTATCACCAATGGGGAAAACACAAGAACAGTAAATTACGATTCAGCAAATCAAATGATGAAACAATTGAATACAATTATGCTACCCACTTTGTGGATGTAACGGGCCTAGAAGAATAGATTGTAATCATCTCCTTAATATCTTCCATCTCTAAGACTAATATTAATGTTACATCTGCGAGATCCATAGGCACGGCGGATATTTCAATTAGTCGTGTTAGTTGCCTATAAGGAAGAGACTAGATTATTAGCCCATCCCTTTCTAGCCACCTTAAAAATCAATTTGTGTAACGGAGCACTCCAACGATTATAGACTATGTGGTAAAAAGTATATCTTTATAGTCTTTTAAGGATTATACGGCTATAGAATGATTATTTCACTTTTATCAAACAAAGCTATCAAAGGTCTTAAATCAACGCGAGATTATACTATAATGAGATCGTGCAGAAGGATAATTACGGAATATGTAGAACATTACTAAATAAATAAAAGAGTAACGGGTCCATCATTGTAAGCGACTGGGAATGCACCATAATGGGAAGCTATCAATGGTTCTATTGTTGCCGACTTTTTCTCTATTGAACTATAAGGTTTTTAGGGAAAGATTGAAGGAGCTATGAGATGGAGGTGAGACTTTCCCGCATCCTATTAATGGAGTTATAGGGGATGCTCATAATTTGAATACAGGAAATACAAAATGTAGCCTATATAAAAGATTTAATACATATCTGCCGTAATAAATTGACAAGGAAGACATAATAGCTTCTGAAAAATATGTGGAAGGAGAAAACTTTATTTTATGAGTATGGTTCTTTATGAAGAGATAGCGAAAAACGAAGAAGAGAAAAAGCAGCTTATAATGAAATTCGATGGCTTTGAACCCCCAATTTTAATCGGAGATTCTTATTGTATCAATTCTTTGTGCAGTTGTACTAGTTTGTTACTTATTTTTTGTGAAATTGTTAATAATGAAGTCCGAGACAAGCTTTTTTCATTAAGGCTTAATATCAAAACGTGGAAAATAACTAATGTATCTATTAAAACGAAGCGTGCAGAATCCAAAAAAATCATAGCTGCACTCAAAAAAGGAGTGGATAGCTCAACTAAAGATGTTTTATTTAATCGTTTTAAAGAAGCAAAAGAATTCAGTAGACGGAATCCTTTAAAATCTATGAATCCCGCTGTGGTTACAGATGGAAAGTGTGTTCCCTATATGAGTATCTTTGGGGAAGCGGAAGTCGATAGGTTCTGTTTTGAATATAAGAACGTTAACTACCTCGTATACGATTACTATTGTATGAACCCTGATTGTTTATGTAATGAGGTGCTATTAGCCTTTATTGCTATATTGCCAGATAGAAAGGTTCAGCAAGCTAAATTTATCATAAAACTTAAATTGAATGATTTAAGCTATGAAATTGAGAGAAGAAAGGTATCCCGAAAAGAACTAGGTGAGATTGTTCAGCATTTTATGAACATTAAAAAGGATAAAATAGCAGAATTTAAAGGGCGTTATAAAAAGATGAAGAAGTTGGGTAAGGAGATCCTTCATAAAAATAAAAGGCGAAAATAAACTTATGCTTACAATAGTGTTACGATATATTTCCACGCTAAGCGCACCCCTATTTGATCAAGAAAAGTAAGTTGTCCTGAGACCTATAATTATACAATTCTGTTTCTCAAATTAGGTATAGTTGTCGTAAAGCCTATAAATATCAAGATTTGTTCCGGTCCAATTCTTAGATGAGATTATTTTAAAGTCAGATCCTGGTTCTTACAAAAGTCTCTTAAGCAAGAGGATCTTGTGAGAACGTCTACAAAGGGAACACTTTACTTGGAGAGGTGGATATGCTAGGTTATTACTTTATGAAAATCCTGTGTTTCTTGCTTTTCATACAAAGCATATCCACAGAGGCTCCAAGTCAAGTCTGCAAAATTGGAAGATCTTAGTGGTACATTTTTTAATTGGCATTATCAAAGAGCACATAACTATATGTCTCTGTATAGATATACAATATCTCCAACTAAAAAGATAAGTTCTTTTTAAATAGATCCTAAGGTGAATAATTAATTAATAGGGGGAATTATATTGAAGGTAATTAGAGCATTTTTTCTAATCCTTTTAGTTGTCGTCTTTACGTTTTTTGATATGCCAGGACTCTCTAGGGGTCATTATCTTCCAGTAGTATTGACCTATATTTTTGCTCTTTTATTTGCTATATGGCATTTTAGAAACAATACTAATAGAATGAGGATAGTTGTTATATTTGTCTTATTATTTATAGTCTGTTTTGGATATAGGATGCCAATAGGGAAAAAACATATTGGATTAAGAACCACCACAGGAATGAGCGAAATATACCCAGAAGTCCATAATGGTACACTTGAGGTGAGTTTTGCTGGTGGCAATATATCGTTAATCTTACTAAATGAAGGCTATTACAGAGCAAACTTGTATGGTGAAACTGGCGCCATACCAAGTGGAGGGATCCGTGATGGGAGAGTACATTCCAAGTTAAATCAACCTATTCCAATATGGTGGGCAAATAAAAGCATTGCCAACGATTGGAGTATTGAGATATCTTCAGAGGTTTCTTGGGATATATCAATGAAGCTTTCTCGTGCTGATGGATTCGTTGATTTAAGTACTATTCCTATTAATAAGTTTGCCTTAACAATTTTAAATACAGATTTGTGTATAAAAGCTCCATGCAGTGGTGTTGTAACAATTAATGCTATTGCTTCAAGAGTTGAGGTTGTTATTTCAGATGGTGCAACGATCTCAGTGGAAAGTAGAGGTTTCCTTTGTAGCGACAACCTAAATGAGCTTGGTTGGAATGTATTAGATGGAGCTTATATAGGACCTAGTAGTAATAAACCTAGAATGAAATTATACGTCTCTAACTATATTAGCTCAATGCAGTTGACTATAGAAAATTGAAGTATGTAAGTTTGTAAACTATGATTCATGACAATCTAAGAAATTATTTGACAAAAAGGGAATTGCACGATAATACTTATCATCAACTTCGTCGTTTATCTAATTAACTACTAAAGAAAATTTACCTTCGTGATACCCTTGGCTCAAAGAATAAGTGCTTGCATAAACCCTGAAGCCTGGATTCCCGTCTACTCATAACGAGGTAATAAGAAGATGCTCGAAAAACACCTGAAAGGGCAAGGTTTTAGAACATTTTTTACTTGCCATGGATCTAGTTATGTCTTATAATACACATAACTAGGAGGTGCAGTGGCGACCATTGTGCATCAGAAAGATAAAAGATCCGGTATTACATATGCCCACAAGTCTATTTCCTACTGGGATAAAGAAAGGCAACAATCCAGAGATAGAAGAACTCTCATCGGTAGAGT
>DIRN01000031.1 GCA_002426645.1 Firmicutes bacterium UBA5435
CAAATAGAGAGACCGCCAACAACCTTAAGCTCTTCTTTTCCTACTTTCTATATTCTTATTTCGTTTCATAGTATCTGGCTCATCACGGATAAGTGTGATCTAAGCGTGTAATTCTCAAAAAGCCGATGGATTACAATACCACAGGCTTTATAGAAAATAGTAGGTTACGTTCCAATTACTAGGCAAATCGTTTGGATTTCAGCGTTTTCCCTAGATTTTATCGTTTATACAACTTTTCCTCCAACACCATTATATATACCTCGGCTACGTTTAAAATAAAGCGATCTTTATAGCTCTTTATTGGCATAGATCTTCTGTGATATAATCAGGGATATTAATAGGAGCCCTAAGGATACTAAGAGCATGATCAATAAAATATGAATATCTATACTTCCAGATACTAAAGATACGGGGACATCCTCACCTACATTTTTTATTGTTCCAACACCTGTCCCTATAGCCATAAAAAGTGCCGTAATAAGCCAATTACCCCATCTAGACTTCATGTAGCCAAGTTTAAAATATAAGGGGAAAAAGATAGAATAATAGATATTCATCCCAGAGAGAGCTATTAACACAATGGTTAGATCTATAGTCCTCCTTACATTGAATAAGCCAAAATATTTAAAGAGCACGCCTGGAACAAATGTAAAGACCACACCCAATGCAAAAAATAGAAATATAGAGAGATATTTAGCTAAAACCACTTGTGAGCGTTTAATGGGCAAACTATTAATGGTTATCTCAGCATTATATTTGTAATCAAAGGCATTGGCATAGACTGTAAAAAAGTAAACGGCGAATATTAATTGGCCAATGCTTATACCTATATTTGATTGAAGACCTACAGCACTGAACGCGCCTAAGAGAATTAATACAAAAATGGTCCTCTCTCTTTTTTGTACAATAAGATCCTTTAAGACAAGGTTAAACATTTATAGCCCTCCTAACTGAATAGATCATTATATCGTCTAAAGAAGCCTTTTCTATCAAAACTTGGTCCTTAAGTAGTTCCCTAATCCTAGGGATGTTATCTGTTAACCCTTCAAATCCAGTCGAACTCAAACGAAGACCTGTAAATGCCCGTTTTACCTCATCTGTTAAGAGTTCTTTCCTTCCTTTTATAATAGCGTAGTTTTCAAGTACATCGTCTTTTGCTCTAGAGAATACCAACTTTCCTTGATTTATAAAGGTAATATAATCTGCTATCTTCTCTAAATCCGATGTTATATGTGTTGAAAAAAAGATGGATTTCTCTTCATCCTGAATAATAGAGTAAAGGATATCCAAGAGTTCGCTTCTGAAGATTGGATCAAGACCAGAGGTGGGTTCATCCATGAGAATAAGTTCAGCGTTATGTGACAATGCAATTGCAAGAGAGAACTTCATCTTCATACCTTTTGATAGATCATCAATCTTCTTATCAGGATTTAGCTCAAACTCCTTTAAACACCTCTGGAATTTATCCTCATCCCACTCCCTGTAAAAAGGCCTTATAATACCTTTCATTTCGTTAATGGTCAATACTCCATAGAAAGTACTTTCATCGTAGACAAAACCTATCTTCTCTTTAATCTCTTTTTCATGTAAGATATTATCCATACCAAAGATCTTAATCTCACCGCTGTTCCTTTTAATAAGGTTCATCATCAGCTTTATAGTTGTGCTTTTACCTGCTCCATTAGGACCAATAAAGCCCATTACATACCCTTTCTCAAGTTTAAAACTTATATTATCAAGGGTAAAATCGCGATAACTCTTACTCAACCCATTTACTTCAAGAACGTAACTCATCTACTTCTCCTCCTGATAGAGTAATCTCAACATCTCAACTAACTCATTAAAGGATAGATTTAAGGATTTACTCTCTTCAATAGCTTGTAAAAGCTTATCTTCTAAGATCTGAAGCTTCTTTTCCTTTAAGAACTCTTTATTCTCCTCAGATACAAACGAGCCCTTGCCTGGTACTGATCGAATAAACCCCTCCCTTTCAAGCTCCTCATAAGCCCTACTCGTTGTGATAACGCTGATCCGTAGATCTCTAGCTAATCCCCTTATAGAAGGTAATGCGTGGCCTTCCTTCAACTCTCCATTGAGGATAAGCACTTTGACCTGATTTACAATTTGTCTATATATGGGCTCATCTGAAGTATTAGATATAATTATATCCATAGTCATCTCCTTAGGCTTTTCTACAGGACTGTATATAGTGTATATATACAGTATAACGCTAAACTTCTTCTTTGTCAAGATATAAAATAAAAAACCTCTCCTCCTAATAAAGGAAGAGAGGTTGCAAAGTGGATGCTTATTAACCTAGCAAAGCCTTAAGGTGCTTACCTATATGTTCTTTGAGAAAATCGTAGTATAATTGTTCATTCTTATGGAGACAATTATATATCCTATCCCTAAATAGAAAAGCGCCATCTTCTTTTCTAGCTTGGAGGATAAGACCATAAGTGATATGTATGACCTGGCGTGCATCATCCTGATACATAAGAGAAAGCAGCTTTTCGTCTGACATACTATATACATCGGGAATATTATCAGGGTTCGCTGTTATATGGTAATATGCTCTTGCTTCATTTAGATGCTCCAGCCCAAACGAGTGAATCTCTCTGTATAAACATGGGTCTGCTTTTATAATGACCTTTATAGCTTCAAGCCAGTTAGTCCCAGCTGTCTTCACGTGGAACCTTCCTCGGGTTTCACGTCCCACAGTAGGAAAGATGCTGAACTTATCACTTCCAGAGTGAACACTTATCTTGTATCCAAAATCTTCAGCGATCTTTACATGGCTTTTAAATTCTTCATCGAATTCTTTAACATCTCCAATATAGTCAATGCCTTTTTGAAACTCACCGCAAAAACGCGGAGCAAGGCTACTTACCCTTACCCCAGCCTCGTTAAGCTGATATGCAACGAAAAAGTGAGATGAGGGTTTTGTAGGGGTACTTGTTTCATCGATTGAGATCTCAAAGTCTATCTTATCGTCCATAACCTTAATTAGCTCATGGTATATCTCAGTTGCAAAATCAATAGCTCTCTGATAGATTATGGCATCACGCTGTAAGACTTGACGCGTAAATGATATTGGTAGTCCTCCTATTGTAAAAGTCCTATCTAGGAAATGTTCTTCTAACCTTTCTCTTGTATCCTTATGGATCTCTAGATAGAGGTCTTTGAGTTCTTCTTCACTCTTTTCTGATATGTCAGTTATATAATTAGAACAGTCTAAGGTTATCATGGTATATCCCGCTTCAATGGCTTGCTTTACCTCATCTTTGGTCTTTAAGTGATCTGCATCTGCGCCAAAACCACCTCTATAATTTTCTCTGAATACAGCCCAAACAGCATCTGAGAGAACACTATCAAAGTTTCTCCCTGTGAGATTTAATTCTCTCATGGATTGCTGAGCTAAAACTGGTTTAACATCAAATCCTTTAATGGTTCTAATATGGCCTGGAGATGCTAACCCTAGCCTATCCCCTAACCCGATTGTTCTATCGTATAACTTTAAAGAAACAGGATTAGTAAAAGAAAAGTATCTCCTTATGACTTTGCTATTTTCTACTGTCAATTCACAATCCTTTAAAGCTACTCCATTAGCATTCCAAATAGCACCATACAATTCCTGGAATATAGAAGAGTCATCCCCAGCAACTATAAGGCGTTTATCTTCTGGAGTTTTAATCATCAATATTTCAGAGCCATGGAGCTCGTAAAAAGAATCAGGGTAAACCTCAAACGAAGAATACCTGGTTTTAATGAGTTCTTCAAATCCTTCTATCACGGAACCACTCCTCTTAATTATTGTTATCAGAAGCTTCTTCTATGATAATTCTTCCATATCTCTTTCCCTTCGTAAGAAGCTCCGAAAATCATCTAATAGCGGATAAACGTATATTAGCTTGGGCGTAGAGAGGTGCTGATTATAACGATCCATCCTACCCCTCCCGGTTGTCTCCCCTAAAAGAATCCAATTAGCTGCTTTATAGCATGTTCCGAGGTAACATTCGTTATCTACAAAAGTCTCTAAAAGTACTGGACGTTAGTTATAACGAGCTTCCCAATCTAAAGGTATCTGTTTTGTAGCTATTGATAGAACCTTACTCGCAAGGTTGTTAACTCGTACCCAAAGAAAGACAAGAAATCGTGTATTATTAAGTACTAGGTATAGACGTTTCTTCCGATCCTCTTCGGTCCATCCTATCCATTCATCCTTAGGTGCTAATGCTCAGGTTGAGACGGCAAATAAAATACACCCTACCCTCCGGGTTGGCTCTGTCTTTAAAACGATAAAATATCGTTGATGGGCACCAACGGAGCGTTTGTAGCCTAACATAACCCATAACTGGTTCTAACTGAACAGGTTCAAATTCTCCTCCACCTCTTCAAGTTCTTCTTTGGTGAAATCACGCCCAAACAATAGAATCAAATCTTGGTTCTATCCTTGTACCATTAATATACTCCCCCTCATTTCTATAAGCACCTATAATATATAATACCATAATTCTATGAAACTGTTTAGTCTTTCCGACAAAACCTTTTTATTTTTCAAATTCAGAAAAAATAAAGATCTATGGATGAATTTTTCAATGTACCTCCTCTCTTTCAATAGGATTCGCATGGACTCTATGATATCATGCGCTTACAAAGATACATGAAAAGTATGTTCTATGTGAGAAAATCTTGAATATACCAAAGGACAAATCCATTAGTTTACGTGAATATTATATAGAAGGTGCAGGACAGTTATGTGTAGAATGTTATACAAAGGTCAAATAATTATATTAGAAACTTTAATTACCGCCTTATGTAAAAGTTTAATTTCCTTAAAGCCTTATACGTATATTGACAGAATATAAAGTTCTGATATACTTTGATTATATAGAAAATTAATTTAAGATTCTTTCTAAGCAACTCCCAAACTAGTATAAGGAGTTTTAATATATATATGAATAAATCAATTAGCCATGAAATACGCAAGGATACCGATGAAGAGCAGAAGCTCTTCTATATTGGATGGGCTCTCGTTTTCATGCTTGCACCTTTTGGGAACACCTCTCTAGGTGTATTCTTCTTATTACTTAATATATTATATCTCATAAAAGACAAAAAAAACATTATCCTTGAGAGAAACCAAAGTATAATACTTATGGGCATCTTCATAGGAATTATGGTTTTGAGTAATCTTACAGCTGAGATTAAGTACCTAGCTTTCTTATCTACACTTGGCTTTGCTTTTGTAATACTTACTATCTTTATAGGGACCCAACGTTTGGCTACTAAAGATGAGTTCCTAGAAAAGCTACTACAAGCTTTTATAATCTCCGGCTTTGTATCAAGTATCTATACGTTGAGTACATATTTCTGCTGTGATCTTTATAGAGCTAGGGCTCTTTTTACTGCTACAAATGGCGCAGGTACCGTATTGCTTATCTCTACAATCATAACCATTGGCTACTTCTTATCTCCAAAGAATAAGATGAAAAGACGAAGTCTTTTAATTATACCTATAGTAGTTATGACCATTGCCCTTATCTTCACATTTTCTAGAGGAGCATGGTTAGGGATCTTCGTAGCAGGCTTTTTCCTTCTTCTTTTACAGAAAAAGAGCAGGGTCTTATTGCTAGTGCTCCTAATTGTAGCCGGAGGTCTTATATCCTTCAACCCCTCACTTAATGAACGGTTCTATAAGATCTTTAGCATCTCTGCTAATATGGATAGGATACAAATATGGCAAGGTACTATTAATATGATAGTAGATCATCCACTGCTTGGAGTTGGAACTGGAATGTTTCCCTTTGAATACGGACCCTATAACCCTACAGGAGATGACCAAGTCAGCTTCGCCTTTGCTCATAATATTTTCCTTCAAATCGCAGCAGAGTTTGGACTGATAGGATTTACCGTCTTCTCTTTACTTCTTTTGTCCATAGCTAAGAAAGGGCTTTACGGCATCATAGGAAGGGATCCTATATATCAAAGTTTAGTAGCTGCCTTCTTAGGCATACTCGTACATCAGATGGTAGACTGTACTATATATGGTTTAGAGATCGGAGGGGTATTTTGGCTCATCTCAGGCCTTATCCTTCATTTGCCTAAGAACAAGCTATAATCCCTTATCATGGGTTGATGCTACTTCTACTACTCCTTCTGCCCTCTTATTATTTCTACCCTCAGCTTTCTCAGGGAAGAAAGGAACAGAAAACGTCTTTAGTATTATCTCTATATCCAGCAGGAAAGAATAATTCTGTATATATAAAAGATCGTATATTAGCTTGTCCTTTATATTAGTATTATAGTCTCCTTCTACTTGTGCTAGACCAGTCAGACCCGGCCTTACCCTGAATCTATACTCATACCCTGGTATCTCTTTTATAAACCTCTCTACAAAGATAGGTCGTTCAGGCCGTGGCCCCACCAGACTCATCTCCCCTTTTAATACGTTAATTATCTGAGGAAGCTCATCAAGGCGTACTGCCCTTAATCCCTTGCCAACGCGCGTAATCCTTGAATCATCTTTTTGAGCTACCACGGGTCCTGTCTCATCCTCTGCTCCATCAATCATTGTTCTGAACTTTATCAAATTAAACGAACGTCCATTTAAACCTATACGTTCTTGTATATAAAATATTGGTCCAGAAGAAGAAAGGCGCACCATGAGAATTATAAAGAGAAAGAGGGGTATTCCAAGTATAAGGCAGAGCAAAGAGACGACTATATCAAAGCCACGCTTTAACCATCGACTAAAAAGAGATAATCTAAACCTTCTCATATAGAAAAGAGGCAAATCTTCCGCCTTGTCATATGATACGTTCTGGCTGAAAACATCGTAGAAGTCAGGCACAAGGTAGAGCTCAATATCCTCATCTATAGCCCTCTTTACCAATCTCCTACGCAGCTCAGTTTCTATACGAGAGTCTATACATAGTCCGTCAATATCTTGAAATATAGACCTATTTCCCATAAGAGCTGTTATCTCGTTTTCATTATAGGTCTTTACTAGTTCAATCTTAAAAAAAGAATAAGTTAAAAACTTCCCCACTAAACGCGGGATATCATCATTATGAGCTATAAGGATGATATGTTTAACCTTTAAAAGTGCAGATAAGAGCCTTCTTAAAGCTATACGCCATGTAAAAACAAAAAGTAGCTGTAACAAAGGGGCTATCAGAGGTATATTTTTACCACCTAGGGAATGTACAAGAGCTATGGACATGAAAAATATAGCCACTACCCCAAGGCTCAAATTATAAAGAAAGGCAACTTTGGTTCTCTCCTTGTAGATATATAGACCTAAAACGGTAAAGATCAGAACAGTGTATAAACTTATAAAAAGGGAGACCTTCATATAGAGCTGGAGATCCTCTGCTAGCAGATTGCACCCCGACCCTAACCAAAGGGCAAGTAAGACTCCTATATTCACTGCTATTAAATCTCCTACTATTGCTATTATAATAAAGAAACGCTTGCCAAAGCGTCCTCTCATACCTCTCTTCAGCCCCTTAATAGATTCCTATTGCCTTTCTTACATAATACATTAACCCAGAGGCTCTGTCAAATACAGAACCTCTGGGAATTATATACTTAATACTCGCTTTAGTTGTATACCTTACTACCATTTTGGAGAGTTTTCTCATTTAACCTACAGAACTCTGGTTCTTTAATTATAGCGTAATTTTTCGAACGTTGCTCTTTATATAAACAACTCCAGTGCAGTGTTGGCTATCTTACGTACCGTACGGGCGTCTAACCGCTCCACCCCTGATTTCTTTGCTATTTTATCACAGAAATCGCTGCGATATAATTCCAGTCGTATCTCCATAGGAAGAATAGGAACAAAAGGTGTAGCTTTGCCTATAAGGGCAACTCCTTTCTTAGCCGCATCTCTAATACGTGCTAATGATTTATCAAGATCAACAAGTTCTGCTCGATTTCTTCCCACTCCTCTTTTAACTACTGCACATTCTATAGAATCTAAAAATTCACGTGCCTCAACACAGGCAGCTTCGTCACCACTTACCATCAACATGGGAACACCAAAATGACCCGCAACTATGGCCCATTGAGCTAATTCTCCCATACGTCGTCCATTTACCCAGTAGTTAAACCAGGTTCTACTTGATTGGGTGTGATCTAGGAATCCGTTTATAGTACCTGCCATAGCATGCGCTCCGATGAAAAAGGTACCATTATAGGTACTATCGAGTTTCCCCCACCATTTTTTATTTTCCTTTGTATCGCATTCTGCACGCGGATCTAACAACGAAAGGTCAAAATTGCCACCGCCAGCGTGGCTATCCAATACAGTGACATGCGTCGCTCCTCCATCAAAAGCTCCATCTATAGCAGCATTTACATCTGCCATCAATCGTTTAATTGCATATTCATGACTAGGATCAGTCTTATCCATCATTTCTATAGAATCTACACCGCTAATTCCTTCAAGATCCGTGTGAATGTATATCCTCATACGTAGAAGCCTTGTATAACAGTACATGTAGAGTGTTTAATTAAAGGAACAAGCGTTCATGCCACCCCCAATTCCTTAGAAAAGGAATCCAAACGCTACTATTATACTTTATTGATACGTCTGAGCATGAACCTTGACAACACACCTAACAAAGTCAGGCACATATAGACATCGCTCATCAATATTTCCCACATGCAAGACAACAGCACATACCAGTAAAGCTTGTATATTATCCTTATTCACTGGAGGCATGTATAGGGGTAATGGGCAATCCCATTACCCCATAAGCTTAAAATCTTATCCTCATACCTAATCTATGGCTCTCAGGCATTACAGGGTGCAACATAAGCGCGTAATCTATTGATAAACCTCTATCCATTTGTACACCAAACCCTACTGTGTAGTTCATCTCACCTTCTGCATAGACTACACCACCGCGACCGGAGAACCTATCTAAGGTATACTCTGCTCCA
>DIRN01000032.1 GCA_002426645.1 Firmicutes bacterium UBA5435
GCCACTATATTTCAACTCTCACCGGGTGTGAGAGGTATGGGGATGGGTAACGCCTTTACAGGTATGAGCTCTGATGGAAGTATAGTCTTCTTCAACCCCGCTAACTTAACCCATGTAGAAAGCGGAGAAATAGTGAGTCTATACTCTAGAGAGTTTGGTCTTTTGAGGTACTTTGGTATGGCATATGCAGATAAAAATTATGGTTTAGGTGTAGTGAACTTAAGCGCAGAGTTTGAACTAGTAGATGAGCTCCTTAATCCTCTAGGCCAGGAAAGAGCCGGTGAGACTGGTTTTATAGGCGCATATAGTTTTTCTTTAACACCGGATATCAGTATGGGGATAGCAGGTAAAGCGTATATAGATAGCGGTATAGAAGATAGGGGTACAGGCTGTACATTAGATATAGGGTTATCATTTAAACGCGATAAGTTCATAATAGGGCTAGTAGGCAAGAACCTAGTAGGAAGAGTAAAGTATGGGGATGGTACAGAACAGAGGTTTGAACGTGAGTATAGGCTGGGAGTATCAGCAGAAGTAAGTGAAGGGGTACTCTTTGTTGCAGATTTAGGCGAAGGTATCGTAAGGCTTGGAGCAGAGTATACCTTAGATAGATTCTCCGGTCGCGGTGGTGTAGTCTATGCAGAAGGTGAGATGAGCTACACAGTAGGATTTGGTGTCCAAATGGATAGAGGTTTATCAATAGATTATGCGCTCATGTTACACCCTATAATGCCTGAGAGCCATAGATTAGGTATGGGGATAAGATTTTAAGCTTTTAGGGTAATTACCCTATACATGCCCCCAGCATGGATATGATAATGAAAGTTCGCTATAGGACTAGCTAACTGAAATAGAGTATAAGTCGAGGCTTTTCCGAATTTATTGATAGGGACATATGAGAGTTGTAACTCTATAGAGATCACCTTACCCTAGGAGTAGTGTCCTTTACCCCTAGGGGGCGAAGATTCGATTTATACTATATAAAGTAAAACTTTTTTAAAAAAGGAGATCAAGTCCCCATGTAGAATATTAGAGTATGGGAAGATGCCCATTTATTTCAATTTAAAGTCCTAAGGAGGTTTAAAGTATGTCTGAAATACAGATAGCAGCGCAGCTATATACGTTGAGATCCTTTTTAAAGACCCCTTCGGATATAGCGGAGACTATGAAAAAGGTCAAAGCTATAGGATATGATGCAGTGCAAGTCTCGGGCGTAGGTCCTATTGACCCCTATGAATTAAAGAAGATCGTGGATGGTGAGGGACTAACCATTTGTGCTACCCATGTGAGCTTTGATTCTATGCGTGATGAGACGTCAAGAGTAATTGATGAGCATAAACTTTGGGGTTGTAAACATATTGCTATTGGTGGCATGCCTACAGTATATAGAAATGCTGAAGGTTTTAAGAAATTTGCAGTTGAAGCGTCAGAAGTTGTAAGAAGGTTTGCTGAGGCTGGTCTAACATTTAGTTATCATAATCATAGTTTTGAATTAGAGAAATTTGACGGCCGTCTCGGACTTGATATACTCTTTGAAGATGCTGACCCTGATCTCTTTAACTTCGAGATAGATACTTATTGGATTCAGAATGGAGGAGGCGATCCTGCTGCCTGGATAAGGAAGGTAAAAGGTCGCGGACCGCTAGTACACTTTAAAGATATGACTGTAAGAGATGCAAAACCCATAATGGCAGAGGTGGGTGAAGGAAATCTCAACTGGCCTGCTATCCTAGATGCTTGTAAGGATTCTGGAGTAGAATGGTATATAGTAGAGCAAGACATATGTGAGAGAGACCCCTTTGAGAGCTTGGGCATTAGCTTAAAGAACTTAAAGGCAATGGGACTATCTTAAAATTAACGGTATTTAGTTTATAAACCCGCTAGTATCTCAGTGAGTGCTAGCGGGTAGTTTTGTGGTTTTTATGATACTCCTATGACAAAAATAACTGATTAGAAAGATATATACTTCAATTCCTAACTTTCCTTAATGTTTATAGGCAGGAAGATAAGGGATTATGTCGAAGAGAGTATATAAAATGTGGAACTTGAAAGAGGAGGGAGTCGTTTTGAGGATATCGCCCATATCCATAATGTACTTCGTGGGTATTGCCTTTACCTTTGCTGGTATGGGCCTTTTAACAGCAGGGATAGTGATACCAGGTATGATTGGGGTCATTCTAGGGGTCATTGTTTTATACAGAACAGTTAATACCCGTGTTCGCTTAAAGGAAAAAGAAGAAGAAAGGAAAGCTAAAGAAGAAATTGAAGAGGAAAAGGAAAAAAAGCTAAAGAAAGCTAGGACGGCTCAGAAGGGACGAGTTCTTGATGAGGGGATTACTTATCCTTGCGAGTCTTTGGTGAAGAAAGGATTAAGAGATATAGATCCTTATTTAGCTCAGGCTATAGAGAACTTAGATAAAAGTTCCTATGAAGAGCTGGCGGATGAACTCGAACTGCTTCTCATAGGGGTACAGTGGAGATGGCCTGAGTTCGGCCGTTTTATGGAAGAAATTGAAGGGCGACGTACGTTACCTGTGTTATGGAGAGACCTTGGCATTCTTTCTTGGGACATTCCTCCAGCTGCTAATTCTATATTAATAGAATATGTACTTAAGGGTTTTAATAAATTATCGAAGAATGCTAAGTTAATTCTTTTAAGAAATGATTTAGTGGGAGTTACTGAAAAAAAGTTGATTCCCTTTGAGGAATTTAAGAATAACGCGGCTGTTGATGGATTTGAAATAGGATTAAAAGAACTTCTTGATCTTGGCGCAGTGGAGTATCTTTCTGATAATGCAAGTAGATTAAAGCTTTTACAAAGCGTACGCCTCGTAGAAATAATGGAAGAACATGAAATACGAGTTAAAGAGCGAGGTAAAGAGGCTGCTATATCTAAAATAATTGAGGAGGTTCCAGAGGAAGAGCTCAAAAAGATATTTGCTTCCGAAGAACTGCCAGATAATATGATACGTGGGGGTATAATAGTTTCGAAGGATCTATATGCAGCCATAAAATGGGAACATGCGCGAATTCGTCTCCTTGCACATACTATATACTCTACTAAAAAGAATAGAGACATATTTAAGAGTATCTCTTCTTCTGAGGATGAGATGAAATCTGTTCAAGTTATAGGCCAAGGAAATAATTGTGCTGTATGCAAAGAAAAATTACGTAAAGACTTTCGTAAACCCGTTGAGATAAAAAAACTTAAGGTAGAAGATATACCACCATTTCATCCGGGATGTAGATGTAGCCTTGAGGAGGTAAAGTAGGAACTTTAATATCATGTATAGAGGATTTCTAAACTTTATCTTCCCAGAGCCTCTCCACTGCAAGCTCTGCCAGCAACCCATGCGCTCTCATGGAGTAGCTGGTATTTGCGGGCGTTGTATAGAAAGATTACCGCTAATAAATACTTCTGCTTGCCGAGTATGTGGTAAACCTTTATACATTCAGAGCACTTGCTCTGAATGCGATAACGAAGTCTTATATTTTTATGAAAGAGCCATCGCTGTAGGCCTTTATGAAGGGGCCATACGTCACTATATTCATAGGTTAAAGTATTACAAGGACATTAGTTTAGCAGAGCCTTTAGGCTCTTTAATGGCCATACGATTAAAAGAGGGGAAAGACTTTTACCAGAGTGAAGTTGTGATTCCAGTACCTATTAGTCCTAAGAAAAAAGAGAAACGTGGTTTCAACCAGTCCTATCTCCTAGCTCGGGTTATCTCTCGTATTCTAAAGAAACCACTTCTTTCTGATTGCCTTAAGAGAGTGAAGGATACCCGCGCTCAGAGTAGTCTTTCCCGTCAGGATAGGCTAAAGAACTTAAGAGGAGCTTTTCAAGTGACTATCCCAGGGCAACTACGAGGTAAAGAAGTTTTATTGGTAGACGATGTTTATACTACAGGCTCTACTGTTAATGAATGTGCTCGGGTTCTTATGGGTTCAGGCGCACTTAAGGTTAATGTGATAGTCCTTGCAACTGTAGCCTTAGATTCTAATCTCAAAAGGTAGAAAGAACAATTTTCGTATAAGCAGGAATTTTAAAGTTTATGGAGAATATTAGTTATAGAAAGAGAAATAATAGAAGGAAAAGGAGTGATTTTGCTACTACTTCCAAAATTGCTGAAAGGGGGGTTGGCGATTCCCTTTTTGTCGAATTTGGAAAGATCAGCTTTAACTCACTTATTTTATAAGGGAATCGCAAATGCTATGAGAATCGTGGTTCAAGGCAAAAACTTTGAGGTTACACAATCATTAAGGGAGTATACGGAGAAGAAACTCAGAAAAGTTGAGAAATATTTTAAGAACTCACCCATAAAAGCCGATGTCACCATGAGGATCGAAAGAGGTATGCATATTGTAGATATAACTGTTGAAGTAAACGGACTTCTTCTGAGGGGCGAAGAAGAGACTAACGATATGTATGCTTCTATAGATGGGGTAATTAATAAGATAGAACGACAAATAAGAAAATATAAGACACGAATCAATCGTAAACTGCGTCAAGAGGGTAACCTATTATATGATTTAACGCCTAAACCTGGGATTAATGAAGAAGAGACGGAACCTTCTATCGTCCGTACTAAGCGATTCGAGATGAAGCCAATGTCTTTAGAAGAGGCTATAATGCAAATGGACCTCCTTGGGCATACATTCTTCGTCTTTACTAATGATGAAACCGAAGATGTTAATGTAGTATATAAGAGGAAACATGGAAATTATGGCTTAATAGAACCTTCAAGGTAAAGCTATAACTGACTCCCGTTATCTTTATAGGTTCTTATACGCTAAGCATATGCTCCTATTAGATAAAGGGAGTCAGTTTATTTTGCTATTTACGCTTGAATGAATTCTCGTCCTTAAAAAACTCCATGGCAGATACAGAAGCTAGGTGCCAGGAGGTTGAGATAGAGGGCGATGGTTGATCACATTACTCCCATCCCCATAAAAGTAGAGAGGTTTATTGTTAATTTTTATAAATAATAGTCTTTAATATCCTAATAAGAAGGAATTTGACATATAAAGTCGAATAAAGATAAAGACTGAGCATGAGGATTGGGGGAGAAGAGATATGCTAGAAGAGGAAGAAACTATTCGTAAGGGTGGAGAATTGGAGAAAACCATTTCTAAGGTTCGCGGGGTTATATCCAATAGAGTTGTATTTGATAAAACCGGTGAAATTCAGGAGATTCATGTTTTAGGGGAAGCTTTCCGAGGACCAAAGCAAATAGTTAGGGATATAGAATCAGCTTGTATGGCTCTCTTTGGGATAAAGCTTGACCATAAGAAAATCAGCATTGCTCAGCTTACTGACTCTGAAAATAGTAGAGATAATATTAATATTGGGAGGCTATGTCTTAAAAGCCTTCATGTTAATGTAATGGGTACCCGAATGGAAACACGAGTTACCCTTGAAAATAATGATGGACTACTCTTTGAAGGCACTGCTTCTGGTCTAATTACTGAGAAGAATCGTCTGCGTTTGGCAGCACTTTCTACACTTTCTGCCATTGAGACATTTCTTAATGAACCGGATACTTTTATTTTAGAAGATGTAGGCATAACTAGGCTAGGAAAAGAAGAGATCTCTTTTTGCCTTGTAGCATTAATATCTTCAGGCTCTGAAGAAACTTTTATAGGCGCAGCCTTAGTTCGGGGCTCTAGAGAAGAGACTATTGTCCGTGCTACTCTTGATGCAGTTAATAGACATCTTACACGTTAATAATTATTAGTTTGCCGGATCGACCTTTTAATTTGAGCGGAAAGATAATTTATCAGCGAAGCGGCTTTAGCCTGTTCTATTATAGCGAAGGTGGAGCAGAGTACTAAGTAAATAGGAGGCTGAAGCTGAATGAAGAGATTATTTAAGGCTCTAGCAAGTCTAGTTGCATTAGCCCTAGCAGGCGGAGCACACTATTGGTGGTGGTAAAGTAAGCTTTTTGGTCGATTCGGCTTCTTTAATCTTTCATATATTTGAAAGGGGGTTCCACCTTGTGCCTTCAATTTCTAAAGAACTAATGGGAGAAAATTTAAAGAGAAGAGCTATCCTTCAAAATGTTTTTATATTTGTAATAACTTTAGGCGCTTTGAGTCTCTTTATTTCTCATCTAAGACAGTATGCAAGTTCATGGGCGTGGGGAGATTTTTTTGTTTTTGCAATTCTTTCTACGCTCTTTGCTTTTATGCCAATACAACTTCCACGAGGTGGCATGGTATCTGTCAGTTTTGTTCCTAATATAGCTGCAATACTTACCGGAGGCCCTCTTTTAGCAGAATGCGCTGGACTCGCTAGCGCTCTTATAATGGGTTTATCTTTGAGAGCATCCTTTGATAAATTATTTTTTAATGCAAGTACTATAGTACTTTCCCTTGGTTTAGCTGCTCAGTTTTACAAAATCGCTGGTGGTCAGTTTGGTTCCCTCCCAGGTAATATACAGGCGTTTCTTGCTATCCTTATCTGTGCTCTTACATACTTCTTTATAAATACTATCTTTTTTACCGCTATACTTTCGTTTCAAAAAAAGGAGCCATTTGGCGTTCTCTGGTTAGGCAATATAAGATGGGGGATCCCCAGTTATTTTGCGCTTATGCCAGTAGGTTTCCTTATGACTGCTATTTATTTGAACCTCGGTGTGTTGGCTACCACTTTATTCGCGTTTCCTCTTTTCCTTTCAAGATATTCTTTTCAACAATATGTAAATTTGCGTCAAACGTATGTAAAGACCATGCGTGTCCTTGCGACTTTTCTTGATGCTAAAGATACCTATACACGTGGGCATTCGGAACGTGTATGTGCATATTCTGTTGCTATTGGTAGAGCTATGAACCTGCCTGAAAAGACTATAGAATCTCTTGAGTATGCTGCGCTCCTTCACGATGTGGGTAAAATAGGAGTTATGGAGAGCATAATTAGTAAGACAAGCTCTTTAACTGCTTCTGAATTTTCAAAGATGAAGAATCATCCAGTAATCGGCTTTAATATAATCAATGAGATAGATGGACTTAAGGATGTTGCCATGCTGATAAGGTCTCATCATGAATTCTATGATGGGAATGGCTATCCTGATGGTATTAAAGGTGAGGATATACCCTTGGAGTCTCGAATATTAGCTGTAGCAGATGCTTATGATGCAATGACTTCAAAAAGGCCTTATCGAAGAAGAGCCCTATCTGTGGAAGAAGCAGCTGACGAACTTAAAAGGTGTGCTGGGAGCCAGTTTGATCCTAACATAGTGCGGATCTTTTTAAAGATTGTGGATGGATGGGAGGATAAAAAAAGTGTTTATAGACATAATTTTTTTCAGCATAATCGTAGGTAAAATACGCGGTGGATCTTTAAGAAAGTTGGGCGAGCTGAACTTTCGAGGCATTTATCTTTTCTTTACGGGATTCCTTATCCAATTGGCTATTGGGATTTTAGGTTCAAAGGAGGTTCCGTTTTGGCAATTAATATGTTCCTCCCTTCATATCATATCTTACCTCTTTATCTTTATGGGGATCTATGTAAATTTAAAAATACCTGGTATGCGTCTTTTAGGACTCGGGTCATTTTTAAATTTTATTGTAATTACAGCGAATAGGGGAAGAATGCCTGTATCATTGGATAGACTTGAATATTTGGGAAGAATAAACGATATCGAGCTTCTAAAGAGCGGTTCAGTTCCTATGTACATAGCTACAAAAGGGGACCTTCTATCAAAGTTTCTCGGTGATGTTCTTGCCTTACCTAAGCCCATATTTAGGTCACAAGTCTTCAGCGTAGGTGATATCCTTATGGGGATAGGGTTCTTTATTCTTTTTCAACGTGCTATGATGAGTGGTAAAGACGTCAAAGGCGATAGCGAAGAAGTCAAGAGTGATACAAATGTTAACGTTAATAATCCTCTTGTTCAATGAGCTCATAAATGATATAATATTTTATATATAATAAGAGATACTCGGGGCGAATGCCCCGACCTTTTACTATAATAAATAATTAGAGAAAGGAAGAAATGAGATAGCACTCTTTATAGTGTTGCATCTTTCGTGAGAACCTATGCTCAATTTTATAACCGAATTGTGGGATTCAAATAAACGAGAAATACGAAGATTACAAGGTATGGTAAAGAATATTAATGACTTAGAAGGTGAGATCTCTAAATGCTCTGATGATGAGTTAAAGGATAAGACGAGGATTTTTAAAGAGAGGCTGGCATCTGGGCAGTCCCTTAATGATATAAGGGATGAAGCTTTTGCTGTAGTTAGAGAAGCCTCCCGTAGGGTCCTTGGCATGCGCCATTTCGATGTTCAGTTAATGGGTGGTATAGCATTACATGAGGGAAAGATAACTGAGATGAAGACTGGTGAAGGAAAGACCCTTGTTGCGACTTTGCCTGCTTATTTAAATGCACTAACAGGGAAAGGCGTTCATATAGTTACAGTAAATGACTATCTAGCCCGCAGAGATAGAGAGTGGATGGGTGATATCTTTGAGTTCCTAGGTCTTTCTGTAGGAGTTATTCTCCATGACATGAATTATGAGGAGAGACGAATAGCATATCACTCTGATATTACCTATGGCACAAATAATGAATTTGGCTTCGATTATTTAAGAGATAATATGGCTATTAGCCAGGAACAACTCGTCCAAGGAGAATTAAATTACGCTATCGTGGATGAAGTAGATAGCATTTTGATAGATGAGGCCCGGACCCCTTTGATAATTTCAGGGGAAGCAGGGGAATCTACAGAACTATACTATAAGTTCTCTAATTTAGTAAAACGCCTTAGACCTGAGGAAGATTATAATGTGGATGAGAAAGCCCATGCAGTTATATTAACTGAAAGTGGAGTTCGCAAAAGCGAAGAACTTTTGGGTGTTCAGAATCTTTATGATGATGTGAACATGGAGCTTTCACACCATTTGAATCAGGCACTTAAAGCAAAGGAACTTATGAAGAGAGATAGAGACTATGTGGTAAAAGACGATCAGATCATAATCGTTGATGAATTTACAGGGCGACTTATGTTCGGGCGACGATATAGTGAAGGCTTACATCAAGCAATAGAAGCAAAGGAGAATGTAAAGATCCAGAAGGAAAATCAAACATTAGCTTCTATTACTTTTCAGAATTATTTTCGAATGTATAATAAACTTGCTGGTATGACAGGAACTGCAGAAACAGAAGAAGAAGAGTTTCGAAAGATTTATACCTTAGATGTGGTAGTAATTCCTACTAATAAGCCTATGATCCGTACTGATTATCCAGATGTAGTATACAAGACGAGTAAAGCAAAGTTCGATGCTGTGGTAAATGAAATTGAGGATCTATATAAGACTGGTAGACCGGTTCTTGTTGGTACTATCTCTATAGATAAATCTGAGATGCTCAGTGAATTATTGAAGAAAAGGGGTATTCCTCATAATGTCTTAAACGCTAAGTATCACGAGAAAGAGGCAGAGATCATAGCCCGGGCAGGGCAGGAAGGGGCTATAACCATTGCCACAAATATGGCTGGTCGTGGTACTGATATAGTACTGGGTTTAGGCGTAGCTGATAAGGGAGGACTTCATGTTATTGGCACAGAGCGACATGAAAGCAGGCGTATAGACAATCAGTTGCGGGGTAGAGCTGGTAGACAGGGAGACCCAGGTTCATCTAGATTTTATGTATCCATGGAGGATGACCTGATGCGTCTCTTTGGTGCAGATTTGGTGACTGGTGTAATGGAACGCCTTGGATGGGAAGAAGATCAATCAATTGAACATAAATATCTGGCACGGGCTATAGAAGGAGCACAAAAGAGAGTAGAAGCCAGAAACTTTGATATAAGAAAACACGTTCTTGAATACGATGATGTGCTAAATCAACAACGTGAGGTTATATACAGCGAAAGGCGTAAAGTCCTCACTGGCGCTGATATGAGGGCCACTATATTTGATATGATAGAGAAGGCTGTTGATGAGGGACTCTCTATTTATGCAGATGAAAAAATTTATCCAGAGGATTGGAATTTACATGAACTAGTTACGTTCTTAAAGGAATTGACTCATACCATACGAGATCTTGATTTATCGGAGTTAAGTGGATTAGGAAGGAATGAGCTAAGAGAGTTTTCTTTAACTTTTGTTAAAGAAGCCTATGAAAAGAGAGAACAGGCAGTTGGAGCAGAACAAATGCGTAATATAGAACGTGTTGTGCTGCTCCATGCAGTGGATACTAAGTGGATGGAACATCTTTACTCTATGGATGCCTTGCGTGAAGGTATAAGCCTTAGGGCCTATGGGCAACGCGATCCGCTCCTTGAGTATAAGATGGAAGCTTATGATATGTTTCAAAATATGATAGCAGACATTCAAGAAGATGTAGTAAAATTCATATTCAGAATTCAGTTGACTACAGATGGGCCAAGGCCTACAGCTAAGGTAAGGATCCTCTCAGCGCAAAGACCATCAACTTTTTTGCCAGAGGGCTCTGCGCATAATTCGCCAGAAGGAGATGTCTCCGAGAATATAGAACCTTACCGAAGGGTAGATGAGAAAGTCGGAAGGAATGATCCATGTCCGTGTGGAAGCGGAAAGAAATATAAGAGGTGTTGTGGAAGAAATTCCTAGCCAATTTCATCTGTACAAGTAAAATAAGGTTTTATAGAGGATGTGGTATATCATGATAAATGAATTAATACGAGATTTACAAGATTTACATGTACGTGTAAATAAGTTGAGGGATTATCTTTGACATTGAGAATAAAAAGTCGAGAATAAAAGAACTTGATGAACTTATGGCAGCACCAGGTTTTTGGGATAACCCAGATGATGCTCAGAAGGTTGCTAAAGAGCGAAATCATGCAGGGGAAGAACTCCTTCGCATCGAGCGTTTGTTCGAAGAATGTGAGGAGTTTCAGGTTCTCTTGGAGGTGGCTTTAGAAGAAGACGACGAAAGTATTGTTCCGGAAGTCGAAAACGAAATGAATTTTTTCCGAAAGAAATTGGATAAGATGGAGCTGTCTCTTTTATTAGGTGAGAAGTATGATCGCCGGAATGCTATATTATCTATACATCCTGGTGCTGGAGGAACTGAATCACAAGATTGGGCTGAAATACTACTTAGAATGTATACGCGTTGGGCGGAAGAACAAGGATACGAAGTGGAGCTAGTAGATATACTCCCCGGAGAAGAAGCTGGAGTAAAGAGTGCAACTCTAACTATATCAGGTCCTTATGCCTATGGCTATTTAAAAGGTGAGAAGGGCGTACATCGTTTAGTTCGGATTTCTCCCTTTGACTCATCTTCGCGGCGTCATACCTCATTTACTTCTGTAGATGTCATGCCTGAGATTGATGATGATATTGAGGTAGATATAGATCCTGACGATCTCAGGATAGAGACATATCGTTCAGGTGGTGCTGGCGGACAGCATGTGAATAAGACTGATTCAGCAGTCAGAATAGTTCATATTCCCACTGGAATAATAGTTCAATGCCAGAATGAAAGATCTCAGCATAAGAATAAAGCAACTGCCATGAAGCTACTGCGTGCCAAATTGTTCGATCGCAATCGCGAGGAACAGGAGAAGAAGATGGCTGCACTCAAAGGAGAGGTAAAGGACATAGCGTGGGGGAACCAAATTCGCTCTTACGTCTTTCATCCGTATAATATGGTAAAAGACCACAGAACAGGAGTTGAGATTGGCAACATCCAAGCAGTAGTAGATGGGTGGTTGGAACCTTTTATAGAGGCTTACCTACATATGATGAGTAATCCAACTGCTTTCAGTGGTAAATAAAATTTCAGATAGAGTGGTGAAGATACGTATGAGGTGGTTTTTTCTTACAGCGGTTGGGCTCACCTGTGTTTTATTGATCGCTTCGCAGATGGCTTTGCCCGGGGTTTTTGAAGAGTTTATGATGGACGGATTAATCGCTTCTATAGAAGAAACAGGGTCTGTTGACTTACAGGTTACAGCCTATCCTGCTTTAAAGATGTTTTGGGGCCGATTTGATTATCTAAAAGCAGACGGGACAGATATAGTAATTGGGAATATTCCAGTATCTCAGATCTTCTTTGAAATAAGTGGATTAACCCTTGATTCCAAGAAGCTTATAACTAAGAGGACTTTAGAAGTAAGATCTTTAAAGGGAGGTAATATGACCCTCCTCCTTACTGAGGAAGGAATTAACAACTACTTTTACGGGTTAAATGATTCTTTTGATAGATTTCATATAGATCTCTCTGATAATATCCCTAAGGTTATAGGAAATGTAGAGATACTTGGTATTAAGTTGGACATCAGAGTGGAAGGAAGATTCATTATAGAGAATAGCACTAAGATAAAGTTTATAGCAGATAAGCTCGTAGTTGAGAATACGCAAGTTCCATGTCTTCTTATAAATCAGCTTATGAATGAATTGGATTTAACTTTAGATTTAGGAAAAATCCCTCTTCCTCTTAAGGTAAGAGATGTAAAGGTGGAAGAGAATAATATGCTAATCATAAGCGAGGTTAGATAGGAGTAGCATAATGGATTTGACGAATAGGATTTTGAAACTCCTTATTATAGTTGCTGTAATTATAGGTTTATCTATAGCCTTCCTTCGCGGTAAGATAGATACGGAGAATATAGCAGTAGAAGTCATCCTTGATTTCCATGAGGTTCAAGAGATAGCTGCTCTTTCTCAGATAGAAACTGTACAGTTCCTAAAGGAAATAAAAAGGAAGGGTATAACATCTATAATTCTCCGTCCTGAGGAGAACAGATTTTCGAATCAGGCTTTTGATATGATCTGCAGTGCAGGCATGAAGGTCATTCCAGCGTTAAGAATAGATGAAGTCCGTTCTCCTTTCTTTGATCCGTCATTTATCGATGGGGAGTACATAACTACAGTTGCATTGCAAGGAGACATGGAACAGACTTGTACCAATAAAGATGAAGTTTATCTTATAAATGAATTCACCCAACACTTTGTTGAAAAGGATCTATGGCTTCTCTTTATAGGTCCCTTTAGAGATGATTTTAAAAGGGAACTAGGTGAGAGGATAGAATATAGATATATAAATACCCTAGAACTTTTTTATTCTGCAGACCAGTGGTGTGTAGTTCGTCCTGAGCTAAGAGTAGCGGATAAATCTTTTCTTTCTCAATGGTTACAACGTTCTGGGGCGCGTTCTTTTTACCTGAGATTTCCTCAAGGAAAATGGCCTCAGGACGCAGAGGCGTTCTTATCTATCCTGACTTCCTATGTGGACCTTCTCAGAGAGCGAGGGTTTTATCTTTATACTAATATAAGATTTAAAGGTTTTGAGGTTGACATCCTATCCCTCATGGGATTGATACTAGGACTTTTATCTGCATTTCTCCTTTTACTAACGAGTTTGGTTTGGCTTAGGAAGAACGTGCAATACATTTTGTTCCTATTCATGTTTATATTATTTTGGGGACTCTTCTTTAAAGGCGATTCCATGCTTGTCAGAAAAGGAGCCGCGGTTTTCGCTGTGACACTATTTCCAACCCTAGGTATTTCAAAGCAGTTTACCATAGGAAAGCTAATCTCTACAGGTGATAATACTACTTCCAGTTTATCTTACAAGAAAACAATTCATTTTTTTGCAAAAGCGTTAAAAGGGTTTTTCTCCATATGCCTTCTCTCTGTGGCTGGAGGGTTGATTGGAGCGGGATTAGTAAGTGATACTGCCGCCATAAAGGGAATTGGATTTCCACTCAATGAATGGCCCCCTTATATTATAGTTACATCACTTGTTCTTTTGGTATATCTTAATAGATTTATGAGGAGAGACGAAGAGTCAATTCCTGCTTTTTTTCACCGAATTGGTGATTATCCTTTAAAGATTAAAGATGTTGGTCTTTTCCTACTAATTCTATCTATTATAGGGCTTCTATATATTTCATGGGATGGGATTGGGGCATTAACTACTTCCTGTTTTCATAAGATAGGAGATAAGTTTCTATCATCAAAATGGTTACCGATTTGCCCAGTAGTCCAGATGCTTATTGGTATTCCCCTTTATTTTATCGGGGCATACCTTGGTTTACGGGGGGAAAAGGATTTTTTCCTTCTTCTATCATTACTTGGTTCTTGCATTGGCTTTTCATCCTTTGCACTGGCCTTTACACGTATTAATTTTCCAATCGTGGTTATCTTATTAACTGTATTTATGAATCTCTTAGTAGGGACCATCCTAGGTCTTATTATATTCCTTATCTTTAATGTCATAAGTATAATGTATTATAGGAGAACCAAGAAGAATCTTTCAAATAAAGATGACTTAAGGACCAGGGGGTATCCATATGCCTAAGGTCCTCATATCTGGGTATTTTGGAATGGGAAATGTAGGTGATGAAGCCCTTCTTTCAAGTCTTATAGGAATTCTAAGGGAGATGGAGGCATTAAAGATAGAAATTTCAGTTCTATCAGGTGCTCCACTTGTAACTACAGAGCTTTATGGAGTCTTAGGCATAGATAGACGAAGTGTGTATCGGGTGCTTAAGGCCATAGAATGGGCTGATATAGTTATAACAGGGCCAGGCGGTCTCATTCAGGATGTGACGAGTTCTAGGAGCCTCTTGTATTATCTAGGCATAGCTGCTATGGCAAAGTTTCTTGGAAAGAAGAGTTTAATCTTAGGATGCGGTATAGGACCAGTAAATAGGGGGATGGGAAGGGTATTAACAAAAGAGATTATTAAAAAACTAGATGGAATAGCGTTAAGAGATATGCCTTCATTAGAAGAGCTCCGTAGCTATGGACTTAAAAGACATGATGTGAAGCTCTTTCCGGATTTCGGGCTATTGGTTGACGCTCCATCTTCTATGCGAGGGAAGGAGCTCCTGAAGAGAGAGGGGATCCCTTATTCTAGTTATCCTCTTATCGGGATGGCAGTGCGGCCTGTAGGCATTAAGGGGATTGACTATAGATTAAAGAGGCTCTTAGCTATAACAGCTGATGCTTTGATGAATAAATATAGTGCATATATAGTTTTTTTGCCTTTTGATGCAAAGATGGATAGAGACTTTTCTACTTCAATACGAGCTATGATGAAGAACCAATCCTTTCTTATCCAAGGTCAGTACAGACCATCTGATATTAAAGGTATAATTAATGAGCTCGATCTAATGATAGGAATGAGACTCCATAGTCTCATCTTGTCTTGTATATCTAATATTCCGTTAGTAGGTATAGCATATGATCCTAAAGTAGAGAACTTTTTAGTCCAGATAGGGGCTTATGATTTTATTAATTTAGAGGAGCTTTCTGCTGAAGGTCTTCTCGGTTTTGCAGAATCTGCCATGATTTTAGCTAGCATGGGACAGGTTAATTATTCTGAAGAAAAGGTTCGTATCATGAAGGATAAGGTCCGTAATGAGTCAAAGGATTTCTTACGGGGTTTTTTATGCCTTTAAAAGGAGGGCAAAATGGCGCAATGTACGTGAATCTCCAACCTACTCAGTTAAATCTTCTAGGTTTGCCTCTTCATAAAGTTGATATGGCGTATGCCTTAGACCATATAGAGTCTTTTCTTTACTCTGACTCTTCGCATATGGTTGTGACGCTTAATTCTGAAATGGTAGTAATGGCTCAAAGAGATTTAGAACTAAAGGAAGCAATTATTAATGCAGATGTAGTAGTACCTGATAGCGTTGGTATTTTATGGGCATGCGGATTTTTAGGCCATCCATTACCTGAGAGGGTGGCCGGGGCTGATTTAGTATATGCGCTTTTGGAAAAAGGAGCATCAAAGGGTTGGAGGTTTTTTTTCCTTGGTGGGAGACCAGGGGTAGCGGAAATTGCTGCTGAGGAGATCTCGCGCGATTTTCCTGGTATTCAGGTTGTAGGCTGGCATCATGGTTTTTTTGAATCTATTGAGGAAGGAGAAGTGATTAGCTCTATAAACTCTGCTAGGCCTCACATTCTCCTAGTTGGAATGGGTGTTCCGAAACAGGAGAAGTGGATAGCTAGCCATATTCATGATCTTAGAGATCTCCATGTACCTATATCTATTGGAGTTGGTGGTACTATAGATCTCCTAGCTGGGAAGGCACAAAGAGCACCTCTATGGATTCGAAATCTTAGTTTAGAATGGCTTTATCGTATTTTACGTCAGCCCCAACGATTTATAAGGGCCTGTGCACTTCCAAGGTTCGTCTTTTTGGTCTTGAGATTTAAGGTTGAGGATGGTGCAAAAGATGAATAGGAGTAAGAAGAAATTCGTTATAGAGTATATCTATATTCTTTTAGGAACAATCATAATTGCTTTTGCCTTTGATTTGTTCCTTGTCCCCAATCAGATAGCTGCTGGTGGTGTAAGTGGCCTTGCTACAGTGCTATATCATCTCTTTGGTGTTCCAGTTGGAATTATTATGCTATTATTAAACCTTCCCCTCTTTCTTGCTGGTGTGAGGAATTTTGGAGGGACTTTTGGCGTGAGGACGATCTTTGGTGCTGTCTCCCTCTCTATAATCACTGACCTTCTGGCTATATACGTTTCCCCATTGACCACAGATCGATTATTAGCTTCAGTCTATGGTGGTATCTTATGCGGAATTGGAACTGGTATTATCTTTAGAAATAAGGGTACAACTGGCGGATCAGATATAGGTGCTAGACTCCTATCAAGGTATACTCGCCTTACAGCTGGTCAGGCTTTAATGGTAATAGATTTTTTTGTTATAGCCATAGCTGGAATTATCTTCGGCGTTGAAATGTCACTTTATGCATTTTTTACTCTTTATATTACTGGTAAGGTTCTCGACTTTATTCAGGAGGGTGCAAGTGTTGGCAAAGCGGCATTTATAATATCTAAAAAATCTGATTATATAGCTGAAACGATTCTTAGTCAGATGGATAGAGGCGCTACTGTATTCAGTGCCTATGGCGCTTATACAGGACAAAAGAGAGATGTGGTACTTTCTGTAGTAAGTAGAGCAGAGATAGCTAGACTAAAAGAAATTGTACATTCAATAGATGAGAATGCTTTTGTTATAATAACTGATGTTCATGAGGTTCTAGGTGAGGGGTTCCTACAATAAAACAAGATTTTGCGCATATAAGGCGCTTTAAGGGATTTGTTGTATTGAGAGAGACTTGATATATATTCTTTGCTCCTGTAAAATGAGCTCCATAGTGTTATAATAAGCACATTTGAAAGAATCTCTAACGTAGCTATGGAAATATTACATCCTGACGAGAGAGTACGAAACGCTATTATCTCTGATATTACTTTAGATGGAGTCTATGCTAAATCTTAGCTTTTGATAACAGATAAACGCCTTATTACTTTTAACCCTATAAAAGAAGGAGATACTGATTATGCTGTAGGGTTGGAAGTTTCTTTTGACGATATAAATGAAGTTAAGGGAGAGCACTTCTCTGGAAATGGTCTTATAAAGCTTGTTATAAGTGATGGAACTATTGAGCTTTTACGGTTTTCTCGTACCTTAGCTCAGCGTATGGAATCTTTATCAGAAGAGATCAATAAATTAGTTGAAGGAGATTTAGAAGTTAAAGAAGATAAAGTATCGTCTACGTACAAAAACTCTGAGTATGATACTGAGGTTGTAGAATACAAACTCTCCACCAGTACGCCTACCTCGTTCTATATCTGAGTTTCAAACCCTCATAGGTAGAATACAAATCCGTTTTAGCTGGGTAAACAAATCTAGTCGATTTAGAATTTATAAAATTTCTATAGTTTTGCACTTTCAGAATAGTATGCA
>DIRN01000045.1 GCA_002426645.1 Firmicutes bacterium UBA5435
TCGCAATTATTTTATGCACCCTTTCTTTTAAACTTGTAGAATTCTAACCCATCGACTCTTCGAAGAATAGATACTCCGATTATATAGTGTATTAAGAGATCTACTTACCATAAAATTTAACTTTTTCTTCCCCTCGTCCTGTATATCTTATATACCCTGGGAAGGTAGGATATCCAATATAATCAAGTTCCTTTAAAAGAGCCTTAGCATTACCCTTTTCAATTATTAAATCCTTAGGATTTAATTCCCCGAGTATGTATCGTCCTATCTTCTTTGAAGCCTTTAGTTCCCTTGCCATGGCTTCATCTTCGCACCTTAATAAAAAAACATCTAGCAAATATGCTCGTCCGTAACGCGCTGTCCAATCTTCTATACTCTGCCTTACATTTTGAGGCAGCTCCATCTTTGAGTAAAATGTGAGGAAATCTAAAACCTCATCCTTTGTCCATCCCTGCCTCAAAGCATGAATTACCGAATCCTTTGAGAGCTCATAGATCATCATCTTGTCCATCTGTTTCAGATTAGCTATTTCTTCTAACTTCCATCTAAGCTCTATACTGAGGTTTTGAGGTGCTAGTAATTCAAAATTGGGTTGAATAAAGAAGCGATCTACTCGTGGCTCAATATCTTCCGTAGCATTAAGTTCAATAATTGTATGGCCTAATTGAGTCAATGAAAAAAGAAACTCATTTGGGTCTTTAGCATTATTTGTAGCTATTATGCTCATAAATGTCAACGGATTTAAAATAAAGAACTTGAGTTCTCTCCAAAGATACTCTTCTGTCACATATGTTCGGAGTTTTCTCTTTATCATCGGCTCTATTGATTTATAACTCACCCAAGAATTAAGTTGTAAATCTCGAATTATATCCATGACCGCGGTAGATGAAAGCATCCCGAAGTAATCAATATAATGCTTTTTCCAGAACTCATAGACATCTTTAAATATATCAAGGTCGTTCATTTTTAACCAATCTTTTATATTTTCAGTAACTACTAATGTATGGTTTACTTTTGTTGTTAGCCCTTTAAAATCAATATATGAAAGTATAAATTCCATCCTGTCACGGTATCCCTGTTCAGATCCGAAACCAAACTCATCCTTATCTTCAACTATAAACCGACTATATATGACATGTAAATTTTTCTTATATATATATCCTGCCTGTGTAATTTTAACCTTATTTTTATTAACATATGTAAGAAAACTAAGTATATCATGGATTAAGGAATACCCATCCCAGCGGATATATTCAGGTGCATCACTATACTTTATCCTCTCACTTAGATCAAGCTTAAAGAGTACCTCTAACACTTTCTTGAGATCATCAGGTATGTAATAATAGAGAGAAGTTCTCTGTTCAAAGATAAAAATCAATCCTATATCTGCTAATTTATTAGCAGATATAATAATATCATTTTTAGAGATAAAGAGTTCTTTTTTCTTTAGAATCCCAAAGTTTACACCATCTACGTCTATTTCTTCCGCATTAGTTAAAAGAATATGTTTTAACAGTTCCTTATCTTCAAGGGATAAAAGTTCTATAAGGCTTCGAACAAACTTAGGTTCTCTATATTTGTTTCCAAGTATATTAACGATCTTCTCCTTTGAACGCCGACTTCGCCTTAAATGTGGATGCGTACGATCAAACATCTTCTGAAGGGCGTCAAAAGGCAGATGCTCTAATACCTTTTTATAACTGACCATCTTATACTCCTTATATTAAATTCTGTAATCATTACTTTATCGAAAGAACGATCTTTTGTCAAGTTTCTCCTAATTATTTTCTTAATAAAATAGCTGATGAAATAAGATTTGCGCCTCTTTTAAAGAGCCGTAACAAACTCGGGAATATGTTCTCCCTTAAACACATCTTTATTTCTATCGTCTCCTTATCTACAATGAATATATAGTTCCTTAAAAGATGCATAGCAAAGATATGGTATTCTCTCTCATTCTCTCCTATCTCCCAGAACCAAAACTTATCTATGGATATCTCCTTATATCTACGCATAGAAAGACTTTGAATGATCCCGTGGTTTCTTTGAACCCTTTTTAGGCTTTGGCAAGCAGTACATAAATTATCAGATATGCATTGGGAACAATACTCCTGACCGCAACGGGAACATCTCCTAGAATTAAGTGTACAGTAGGAATTTAAACACGCTGAACATTCCTTAAGGTCTTTAAGGCAATATACTTCTCCACATATATTGCATTTGCCTGAATCTTGAGAACAGAGAATTTCCCCGCAGAGAAGACAGGAATGGCCATGCTTTTCACACAGATTCCTGCCGCAAACCGAACACGAAAGAGCATCATCTCTACAAAGAGGTGCCCCGCATGTAGCACAATAAACTATATAGTCTTTACAAAAAGTCTTACCACAAACCACACACTCTTCAGAGTCTTCAAAACAGACTGGCTTCTTGCAACGAAAACACTCTAATACATGGGCCCCGCAAAAGCTCTTGCCACATACCTCGCAGATAAAGGTACACCTTTCGCAAAATTCTTCTCTACATTCCTCACAAGCATGACTATGTTCTGTACATGTTACAAGACCACATGCTAAACACCTTCTTGAGCAGGCCTTGCAAATAGTGGCATTACATATTTCACACCTTGTGATGTAACAATCAGAGCACATAGCACGTCCACAAATTCTACATATATTTGTACATGACGAACATACTAGGTGCCCACCGCTGCATAGATAAGCCTTTTCAAGAATAGAACCGCACCTTTCGCAAGAGATATTCTCAAGACGCTCACTTGCCACATCAAAGATAAGGTCCACTACTTTAGAGACAGGACCATTCTTTAAAATCAACTTTTGATGAAACTTGGGGATAGAGATTATAGCTGAATTAATGAGTTCCACCTGGAGCTTAGGATTATATTTCTCACTTTCTTCAGATATCCGACGGCGTCGCTCTTCTTCAAGAGCCATAAGGTCCTTCTCTGCCTTGCTCTTAAAAGCTTCTAGCTCTTCACGATATCTAGCATAGTTCCGTTCGGCCTCTTCCTCATCCTCTCTTACCTTAGCTATCTTTAACTTATAAAAGGCCTCTACGATCTTTTCTTCAGAAACCTTTATGGAATCTCTGACCTCACGAGCACGAGTTGAATAATACGAGTCTATCCTAGATACCTCTTTAGCAAAGCGTTCGTTTGATTTCCCTATAAACTCTTTCGCAGTCTTCGCTATTTGGTTCCTTATCTCTTTACATGCCTCTACGTATAATTGCTCTATATCCCCGGAAGAGATAGGAACAACAAATTTAGAATCCTCATCCACTAATTCAACTTCTTTAAACCAATCCTTATGATCTTTTCTTATCTCACCAGTTAAAAAATCTACTACAATACTACAGAATTCCTCCTTCTTCTCATCAGAGGTATAAGTGACGAGAAAATTAAAGAGAATGTATGAAGAATCAAAGATCTCCAAATCTGTTTTAGTGGACTCTACATTTTGAATCCTTAACCTACTAATAGCCTCTTCATAAACCCTTTGAGCAGAATCCCCTGGGTTCAACCTCATCCTAGTTGTTTTTCCTCTTTCCCGTGCAGCCTTTAAAATCTTATCAAATAGATGGCTTCCGGGTAAGATAGGTTCCACATCTTCCTGCAAGGATTCATCAAACGGAGGAAAAGCTAACTTCACTTCCTCTTTAGCAATACCAAGTTCTTGCTGCAACCGTTTGGTAACTTTAAATCGCAGGAGTTCCTTTGAGGATTCAAGGATTCTAGCACCATTTGCAAGAAAAAAGTCTGTAATAAAATCGCGAATTACTTTATAATCCCTCGTTAAGTTCATATATATCCCCTCTAAACTTCCCCAAAGATCTTCTCATCAAGTAATGTTACATTCCTATATTTATCTCGGGCCTCCTCAAGTTTTTCACCAAACTCATTGAGTTTAGTCATCATCTCTTCGTCACTTTGTGAAGCAGCAACGATCTGGAAGATGCTCTTTTCAAAGCTACTCTTCGTCTCAATATTACTTATTATCATATCTAACTCTCCTACCACAAGTTGAAACATATTTATCTTCTTATCTAGGAGCTCAAGTATATAGGATTCAATGGTACCTTCTGCAACAAGATTAAATATATTAACATCCATCTTTTGTCCAAGTCTATGGATTCTTCCAATTCGTTGTTCTAACCTCATTGGGTTCCAGGGCAGGTCATAATTTATAAGATTATTACAGAACTGCAGGTTTCTTCCTTCTCCTCCTGCTTCAGTACTAACAAGTACCTGTTTCCTCCCTCTAAAATCATCAATGGCTTCATCTTTCTGACGATAATCCATGCCCCCATGAAAATATGTGACGGATATTCCAGCATCCTGTAATCTCTCAACTAAAAAATCTTGTGTTACACGAAACTCAGTGAAGATTATAATTTTATCTTGGGTCGCCTTTATAAAATCCAGGACAAACCTGGCCTTCTCATTATCTTCTACAGATGCTGCCATCTTATAAAGTTGTAAAATAGCATTTGCGTCTTCCTCTGTTAGGTTCTCATTTAACAACATATTCTTAAGCATAGAAGCTGCTCCCATAGTACTACTCGATGCTAGTTTCTCCAAGGTGACCAAATGAAAAGTAGACCTCTTTGATTCCTTACGCATCCAATACTCAAAGCGTATATACTCAGTAATCTTTTTATAGAACTCCTTCTCTTCTCCGCTCAACTTTACCATAATAGTCTTTACATTTCGTTTAGGAAAGACTATACCTGTAGATCTGCGCTTATTTCTTATCATTACCTCTGAAAGAAGTTCTTTAAGTTGTGAGGCATTCTTTGGAGAGAGTCTATCCTCTACAAACTCTTCTTTAAAGGTCTCAAAAGTCTTAAGTTGTCCAGGTTTAAGTAAGGTTATCATGTTAAAGAGTTCACGCAAATTATTTTGAACTGGTGTAGCAGTCAGCATAAGCATATACTTCTTCTTAATCTTATTAACAAACTTCCATCCCTGGGTATCACTATTCTTTAACTTATGGGCTTCATCTATTATGATCATGTCATATTTTAACTTAAATATTTCCTTAGAGTGTTTAGGACGCTTTGCTCTGTCCATTGAAGCAATGGCATAATTATACTTCGTCCAATCCTCTATATTATTACAGATAACAAAGTCCAATCCAAACTTAATATTTAGTTCCTCTTGCCACTGAGTAACCAAGGAAGCAGGCGATAGAATGAGTGCCCTCTTAACTAACCCCCGCAGAATATACTCCTTTAGAATTAATCCTGCTTCTATAGTCTTACCTAGGCCCACCTCATCAGCTAGTAAACCACGTCCCCTTAACTCCTTTATTACCTTTAGAGCAGTGGCTTTTTGATGTTCAAATGGCTCCCAGCCTTTTAAGGTATCAAGAGAGAGTAACCTATTAAATCCTGAATTTATAAGAAGCATTCCGGCTCTAGTAGAAAGCTCAAACCACTTCTTCTTCTCGAATTTACCCTTCTTTAAATTTGATATTATGATATCGTTATAAGGATGAAAATCTATCTTGATTTCAGGTAGATCTCCCATATGAACCCCCTCTTCAATAAATACTTACGGACAAAAACGACCCTTCTTTAATTCGTTATAGCTCTGACTAATTCCTTTAGAGACAATGTCGAACGGTGTCGAATCTAAAAATTCTTTTGCGATCCCTTTATTCGACAAAATCTTCTATACGAACATTCTTAACCGTAAAGGCAATAACTTTGAATTCAGGCGTAACCTTCCTTCTAACATCCAGGAAGGCAGATACAGCAACGAAGTTGCATGGGCGCATATCTGATGAGACACTATTTGGCCTACTATCCTTCATTGATGATCCTCAGTTAGAGATGGAGCGCATAAGGCAAGAGCAAGAAGGTAGTATTGACCTAGAGGCACTTCTCAGGGCCATGGAAAAAGGTGATGCCGAATGAGCTTACGCGATGGGTTCCTGAAAATGCAAAGGGAAGCTGAGAAGGAGATAGTTGGGTCATATAAGGTCACCCTTGATGACTTGTACGAAGTCCCTAGCGAGATATTTAGGAAGTACTAGAACCATGACGGTAAACTTACCTACGAAGAGATGACCAGGTACAAACGCCTTGGAAAACTAAATCAGATACTCGCAGTAACAATCGCTCAGGTGTACAAGGAAACTACGAAGGAAATTAAGAGCGGTTTAGAACGGGTATATGACATAGGATTCAATCAGGTAGCCTTTAAAATTGGATTAGAGGCAGGGAAAAGGTTAAGGGGTGTAATAGTCAAGATGTGCTTGATAGAGCTCTCACAAACAATATTTCGGGCTTAAAGAAGATCAGGGAGACGATTACCCAAGGGTTACATGATGGGGCTACATATAAACAGATGGCGGATAGGTTGAATGAGGCCTTATCTGGCGACGTAGTCAATCCCGTGCGGATAGTACGAACCGAAGGCCATAGAGTATTTAGGCCAAGCCCATAAAGATAGACTTGATGAGGCGTATAAGTCTGGAACAAAGATGACAAAGACCTGGGTCTCTAGTAAAGATGAGAGAGTACGGGATATGCATGCAGATATGGAAGGTGTGACTATACCCTACGAAGACGATTTTGTCATGCCAGATGGCGTAGAAGGCTTTGCTCCTGGGATTATTGGAGCACCACAGCATGATATTAATTGTAGGTGTACCTGGAAGATTGATCTTGTGGGGGAAGATGAAAAAGAGGGTGGACAGGGTGAGGAAGAGTATGATATAATGGATACAGAAGTTATCCAGATAGGAAGAACATTGGGTGCAAAAGCATTCAATTATAAAGTTTGGGTCGAGGGAGAAGGTCTATATAGCTTAGCGGAGGGCACAACGATTTCCAAGATAGTTGTGTTTGCCGGTAAGGGGACAAAGACACCAGTGAAAGTGGCAGAATATCTTTCGCAGCAATACGGTGGAAAAATAGGAAATTGGATGAAAGCGCGCGGAGAGGGTTATGTTGATTTTGAAGGTGAAAAAAGAAGGGCCGAATTGCATTGGTTTGAAAACGTCGATGTCGGTCGAATTAAAATGAAGGTTAAGAGGTGGTTCGATTGAAAGTGGAATACTTAGGGAAAAGCGACCCTCTGGAACTCATTAACGGAAAAATATATGAAGTGGTTTCTGTAGAGAAGGGATGGTATAGAATAATCGATGAAACGGGAGAAGATTATCTATATCCGCCTACTGCTTTTAGAGTTGTTAAAGAGTGACTTAGCACTTACTTCGGTAGGTGCTTTTTTCATGCCCAAACAGATGTTCTTGTCAGCAAAAAGAAGAGACCCTTATTCACGAGATCTTAGAAGCCATATGCGCCACATACAGCATAGAAATGGAACATAAAGATTTGAGCGTACTAGCAACAGTATTGCATCAAGTGGTCAAGGATAATCCCAATATTTTTAGCAACGAACCGGACGAATAGAACCTCGCCAGACAGCCACATCTTACCCATACGAGGTTTTGTTACTGAGTGCAATATTGTTTCATAGGCAAGGGAGGGAAGGGCATTGTAGGGCAATTAAGGACGCGTTGCTAAATTATATATTTCGTTACTCGGACGCTGAAAGGCGTCTTTTTTGATCGCCTTTTTATTACTAAGAAACAGAAGGAGGAACACAGATGAAAGAATTATTTGCAACTTATGGGGCTTTAGAGAACCGTGAGGGGCTAAAAAGGAAGATAGACTTACAGTTTTTTGCTGATGGCGGGGCAGATGGGACAGGGGGCGAGCCTGGCGATGACTCTACAAAAGACCCCGAAGAAGGAGGCAAGGACCCTGAGGTCACACTTCCCAAGACAGCGGAGGAACTTCAGAAACTACTTCAATCCGATATAATATCTCTTGAAAAAAGCAAATACCTATGCTATAATACCGTATGGATGGCGCAGTATCCTAGTCAGTATCTTCATCTTCAAGGCGGGGCTAAAAATCCGTCATGGGCAATATCGATGATGTCTCTATTAGTGGCTGCTGACGCCCAGTTGGGGGTCGCTATTAGGGTCAAGAGAGCGGGGCGATCTGCAATGGCATGCAGGCGATGACCCTGGTCTCGTATAAGCACAGGTCATCTTCTTTAGATAACCTGTTGTTAATCGAGCGCAAAACACTAAGACGCACACATTATTGCCTGCTTTGAGTGGTGTGGGTAGAGGAGATAAAAAAGATCATATTTCGTAAGGCCTTAGAAACATGATTTTATATACTGAAACCCTTACTGCAAAAGGAGCTAGAGATGAGCAGGCTGGTGAGGAAAACTCCTAGGCTGTCCAGAATTACCTGGGAAACATCGAGGATTACAGTGTGACCTAAGTGGTAATCCAGCCCTGCTTATGGTGACAAAGCAGAATGCAATTTAAAGGGGAACCACTGAGCGGTAACGCTCTGTATTGCATTGGGAAAACCTGCTGGACCTAAAGGCACAATATTTACTCGATGTTTTGCCAAGCCATTATGTTTTAGAACTTAAGAGGCCCTTGATAGTAAACTACCAAGGGCTTTTACTTACTTTTGAGCTATGAGAATACCCGCCTTATATTTTACAAGTGGGTCAATCCTTACCATTCCATGATTGACTATATATTCTCTATCATTGAGCACATCAATGAATATTGTACCGTCTGGGATCCTCCCATGCAGAGATATCTCAGTTCCATGCCAAGATTTGTCCAGATTTAATACTACAATAATAGAATCATCTTCATCCTGACGCAGGTAAGCATAACTTCCATTTAAGTTATGTCTGAGTAAAGTTATGTATTCACCCGTTCTAAGAGCGGGATATTTTTTACGAATAGCAATAGTTTTGCGGTAGAGACTGAGAAGTTCCCTATTCCACTTAGATTCTTCCCATACCATAGGTTTACGACAGTCAGGGTCCTCTTCTCCAGTAAGACCTATCTCATCTCCATAATATATCATAGGTGCGCCAGGATATGTCATCTGAAAGACTATAGCTGGAAACATCCTCTCTACTCGACCTTCACAAAGCGTTAAAAACCTAGCTGTATCATGACTTCCTAGAAGATTAAGGAGTTGATGTGTAATCTGTGGTGAATAATCTTTGCGCAACTTATATAACATAGCATCAAAGGTATCTACATTAATCTCTCTTTTGGCAAAGAAACTCACCACTGCATCCCTGAATAAATAATTCATAATACCGTCAAATTGATCTCCCTTTAACCAGGGTGAACCATCATGCCATATCTCACCTACTATATAGCACTCAGGATTAATGGATTTAACGAGTTTTCGAAAGTCTATCCAAAATTCATGTTCCACCTCATTGGGCACATCTAAGCGCCATCCATCAATACCTATATCCTTAGTCCAGAAAGTCACTACATCGAAGATGTATTTTCTAACTTCAGGATTTCTCGTCATTAGCTTAGGTAAGCTGGAAAAGCCCCACCAGCAATCATAGTTAGGAGTTGGATACTTCTGTATAGGAAAGCTGTGGATGTTATACCACTTTACATATTTAGATTTAGCCCCCTTCTCTACTATATCCTTAAAGGCCCAAAACTCATCACCTGTATGGTTAAAGACACCATCTAAGATAACCCTTATACCATTCTCATGGCATTTATTTAGAAGCTCCTTAAAGGTCTGGAGATCTCCTAAATGAGGGTCTATCTTCATGTAATTTCGTGTATTATACTTATGATTCGATGGGGAATCGAATATAGGGTTAAACCATATAGCGTCTATACCTAGTGACACAAGGTATGGGAGCTTTTCGATGACTCCACTAAGATCACCTCCAAAGAAGTTATCTCGTTTAGGTTTGCCGTCCCATCTCTCCGCTCTAGCTGGATCATTAGAGAGGTCCCCATTATAGAATCGTTCCGGGAATATTTGGTAAAAGGTTGCATCCTTAACCCATGATGGGAGAGAATACACATATGGCGCAAAGCCTTCAAGTTCTATAGCTCGACTGGCCGCGTCCTTATACACTATTTACCTCACTCCTATAAATTAATCTGATAACACCTTCCATAATTCATCACGATAAACAACATCGAAATTTTTTCCTGCCTCTGTCACCTTGCCTATTACTTTAGCAGATATGCCATTTTCATCGAAAAGACGCGTCAACTCCGTCCCATCTTTAGTAGTTATCAACATAGCACCGCTTGATATAAGCCGCAAAGGATCTATCTTAAAGTACTGGCATATGGCCCTTGTCTCTTCTCTTACAAGTATATTATCAAACCATAGCTCAGCCCCGGTTCCTGAAGCCTCACACATCTCGTACATGGCCCCAAGGACGCCTCCTTCAGTGACATCATGCATAGCAGTAACTCCATACTCAGCGGCTATTAATCCTTCTCTTACTGCGCTTATATACTTTGAATACTCTTTAGCCCTATCAACCAGGACAGGATCGAGAGTTCTCTTTAATTCTTCTTCAAACTCAGCTGCTAATATAGCGGTGCCTTCAAGTCCAGCCCATTTAGTAAGAACTATATCATCCCCTGGTGATGCTCCTGAGGAAGTAACAAGCTTGTCCCTATCAACCATTCCTACAGCAGTACATGAAATGATAACCTGATTCACAGCGGTAGTGACTTCTGTATGTCCACCTAATACCTCTACATTCAACTTAGTAGCTGCATCGCTGATCTCCTTCATTATAGACGCTATTCCCTCTTCAGTAAAATTCTCTGGTAAAAGAAGAGTTACCATAACACCTAAGGGTTCAGCTCCATTTGAAACCACATCATTACAAGATATATTAACAGCATATTTCCCTATACCCTTACTTGCACCTGTAATAGGATCAGTTGACAATACACACAACCTATCCCCAAAATCAATGACAGAAGAATCTTCACCAATAGATGAATGAACCATAACTTCATCACGTTTTATTCCTAAATTTGAAAATATCAACTTCTTAAGAAGGTCTGGAGCCATCTTTCCTGTCTTCATCTTTACAAGCAAAGGCGATACCATCTCCTTAGATATTAAGGAATCTATCTGGGAGAATCGCCCTTTCACCACCCTTTCTTCGTTCACAAGACTCAAATTTAACAGAATTTGATAGGATGAATTTCTCTACCACATAAGCTACTCCATCTTCATCATTAGATGGAGCTACGTAATCTGCAATATCCTTCAATTCCTGGGGTGAATTGCCCATAGCAATCCCCAGACCAGCAGCTTCTATCATTTCAATGTCATTTAGATTATCGCCTACAGCTATTACTTGGTCAAAGGAAATCCCCATATAATGTGCTAGCATCTTCAGGGCATATCCCTTAGAAACCTGAGATTCGTGAATCTCTAAGAGCGTTGAAAAAGATTTAACAAGATGAACCTGGTTTCCAAAGTTCAACTTTAGGTCCTGATAAACCTCGTGGATATCCTCAGCCTTTCCTCTTACGCTTATGCTTAAAGGTGACTCTGGAAGTTCATATACCATATCGTTTACTTCAATTGCCTCAACAGTAGTGAACTTCACATAACCCTTATTTTCTGGTAAAAAGCCTTTTTCTACGTAGATAGCTGAGTCATAATAAGCCATAAATACCAAACCATAGTGGCGTAAACGAGGTATCAATTCTGACAGGACCGAAAAAGGAAGAGGGCGACAATATAGTATTTCACCGGAAAGAGAAGATTTGACCATAGCGCCATTATGTGCAATCAAGGGAATATCCATTGCTAATTCCTTAGCATACGGTAGTGCAGATATATACATCCTACCTGTAGCCACAGTTACAACAGTTCCCATATGATTAGCAGTTCTAAGGACAGAACGCGCGCGTTCTGTTATCTTATGCTCGCTGGTTAATAGCGTTCCATCCAAATCAAGAGCAAGTAACTTATATTCCCGCTTAAACTCCATCTTTAACCTCCTCCTATACCGCCCTAATCACCTTATATATTCGACAAAGAAGTCAACTTCCCTTCTGGTATCATAAGGGATAACAGGAAGAGAAAAGGGGCTTCCTACTAACTCTAAAATAATAACCTTATAGGCCTCTTCTTAAAATTTAGCTTTCTTCAACCGTCTTGACACAGGTATTGCTATTAATGCACAAATGCCAGTTTGCGCTATATCAATGCCGATCTCTGCTGGAACTGCTACCCAACCAACTATGAGCCAGACAGCCAAAGCATATCCTATTATCATTATTATAGCACCAACTATAACTGCCTTTATACTGCTCCCAAGGGTTCCATCCTTAGAGAGATGTCCTACAACAAAACCCTCCACCCCTTTTATAACCACAGTTATAGGCGTCCAAAAAGAATAAGCTCCTATAAGTTCTGCGAGACCTGCACCAAGTGCCCCCGCTATAGCACCTGTTCGCGCGCCCATATATAAAGCAGCAATATATATAACAGCTTCGCTTAAATTAAAATATATTCTATATGCCGGAACAGGTACCTGAATCTTTGTAGCAACTACTGTTGCTGCTATAAAAAGAGCTCCTAGGGCTATCTTCCGTGTATTATCCTCCTCCATAGCTCTTTTTCCCCCCTTCTATTACAATAAAGAAAGTATGATTATATTCTAACACCATGCTTCAGTAAGATCAAGATCCACTTATACCTCTATCTAACCCTTCTGCTCTCTCTGAAAGGTCTTCCCTTACTAAGTAATGGGATAGAGTAGCAAGGCCAACTGCCAAATCCTCAGACCGTATAATAACTTCCTCTGGCACATGGAGCCTAGTGGGAGCAAAATTCCAGATTGCACGGATGCCACCAGCTACCATTTGATCAGCTACTTTTTGAGCCTCACGTGCCGGTACTGTGATTATCCCTATCTGGATCTTTAAACGTTTGACTATATGAATAAGATCATTTACATGGAAGACCTCGTGTCCCCTTATTTTCGTCCCTACTATCTGGGGATCTATATCAAAGAAGGCTACAATACTAAGCCCATAAGGAGCAAATCCCGGATAACTACATATAGCACGACCGAGGTTTCCAACACCTACGATTATAGCTTCATTTACATTATTAATGCCTAAGAGTTCCCCAAGGTAGGATATGAGCTCTTCCACTTTATATCCTATCCCAGGTCTACCCACTGCACCAAAGTAAGTCAAGTCACGACGAACCTGGGCAGAATCAATGCCCAGGTTTTTACCTATATCAGCTGAGGAAACTATACTTACTTTTTCTTCGCGCCACTGAAGTAGCCTCCTATAATAGAGAGGCAATCTCTCTAATGTAGGCTTTGGTATACTAATTACCCTCTCCATCAGAGACCACCACCTTATAATATTTTATTTAAGGCTATTCTTTATATGATTAAAGAGTTCGTCAGCTTTATCAAGAGTCATGCCAGTAAAGACACGTTCGCCTACTTTTACAGTTGGTCCCTTACCGCAACGCTCCATACAGAAAGTGGCCTTAAGTTCAATCTTATCCTTTAATCCTTCAGTCTCAGCTTTATCACTTAAAACCTTAAGGAGATCGTAAGAGCCTTTCAAATAACAGTTTGTACCTACACATACTGATACCTCTAGCTTTGAAGCCCCTCGGTTATTGATTATCTCTATATCTTGCCCTGATATTCTCTTTCTAGAACCATAGCTAGTATGGAGAAGTTCATGTGAGCGTTCTCCACTTGGTTCATCTAGGAACTCTTTATATATGCGCTGAATCAATGGATTCTCATCTGATGTATGTAACTGATGCATCTTATCAGCAGAATAAAGACCTTTAGCCCTCATAACTCTCTTCTTACTATCACTAGGTCCAGGCTGTCCTCCACCACCTATGCAACCACCAGGACAAGCCATAACTTCTACCAAATCATACTTTACAGTACCATCCGCAATCTGCTTTAGGAGTTCCTTAGTAGCAGAAAGACTATGGACTACAGCAAGCCTGATCTCTTTCCCAGAAATAGATAAGCTAGCCTCCTTAACTCCATCCATCCCTCTCACCTCATCGAATTGCGGTTGAGAGTGATCTCCAGTAAGTCTTAAGTAGGCTGTTCTTAAGACTGCCTCACTTACTCCTCCAGTGACTCCAAATATAACTCCAGCACCTGTTGCAAAGCCAAATGGCATATCAAGGGATTCTACATCAAGCTCTTCAAATACTATTCCTGCTTCCTTTATCATCCGGGATATCTCCTCAGTTGTAAGAACAGCATCTACATCCCGTATTCCATCTGGAGCAAACTCTGGCCTCTGTGCCTCGAATTTTTTAGCAGTACACGGCATTATAGAGACCATGAAGATCTTATCACGTGAAATCCCTAATTTCTCCTCATAAAACTTCTTTACTAAAGAGCCAAACATCTGCTGCGGAGAACGGCAAGTAGAGAGGTTAGGTATAAGTTCCGGGTGAAACTGCTCTACATACTTAACCCATGCTGGACAGCAAGAGGTAAATTGAGGTAGACTTTCCCCAGACTCTACCCGATTTAAAAACTCTGTAGCCTCTTCTACAACTGTAAGATCTGCACTGAAACTAGTATCAAAGACCTTATCAAAGCCTAGCCTCCTAAGAGCTGATACCATCTGGCCCATAAGGAGTTCTCCGGGTTTCATCCCGAACCTTTCACCTACAGCTACCCTTACTGCTGGTGCCACCTGAACTACTACAAGAAACTCGGGATCATTCAGCGCATCCCAAACCTTTGATATCTCAGACTTTATAGTAAGTGCACCAGTAGGACATATAGCTACGCATTGTCCACAATTCACACAATTTACATCCTTTAATTTCTTATTAAAGGCAGGTGCTACTACTACATCAGAACCCCTATACGCGAAATCAAGTACACCTATCCCCTGAATCTCCCCGCACATTCGCACACAGTCACCACATAGTATGCATTTGTTTGGGTCGCGGACTATAGATGGGCTAGACGTATCCTTCGGAGAAGTCTTCTCTCTATGACCGAAACGCACCTGATTGATACCAAATCTCTCAGCAAGGGATTGGAGCTTACAATTACCGCTCTTCTCGCAAGTAGTACAATCTCTGTCATGATTTGCAAGGAGAAGCTCTAAGGCCATCTTCCTAATACGTCTTAACCTTTCTGTATTGGTCCGTATCACCATGCCGTCTCTAGGAGGTGTAGAACAACTAGCCATAATATTACCACCATCAACTTCTATTAAGCACATACGACATGCTCCATAGACACTTAGCTCTGAATGGTAACAGAAGGTTGGTAGGTCAATCCCCGCCTTTCGCACGACCTCCAATATATTCTTTTCCCCATTAATGGGCACTTTGCGTCCATCTATTATCATTTCGCTCATTTCCATACCTCCTTAACAGCACCAAATTTACAAGTCGCCATACATGCACCGCACCCTATACATTTCGTTTCATCTATGACAAAGGGTTGCTTCACTTTACCAGAAATAGCATTCACAGGACAACCTCTAGCACATAGCGAACACCCTTTACATTTTTCTGGATCTATCCTGTATACCTTAAAAGCTTGACAGACATGGGCTGGGCATCGCTTCTCAACCACATGAGCCAAGTACTCATCTTTAAAATACTTCAAAGTAGTCAATACAGGATTCGGTGCTGTCTTACCTAATCCACAGAGAGAGCCATCCTTCACAGTAACAGCTATCTCTTCTAGCATTTCCAGATCCTCTATGACACCACGTCCCGCAACTATCTTCTCTAGAATCTCCAACATACGTTTGGTCCCTTCCCTACAAAGGACACATTTCCCACATGATTCGTTCTGAGCAAAGTTCATAAAGAATCTGGCTACTTCAATTATACAAGTATCCTCATCCATTACTACTAATCCACCAGAGCCCACCATGGCTCCAGCAGTTATTAGTGACTCATAATCAAGGGTAACATCTAGGTGTTCCGCAGTTAAACAGCCGCCAGAAGGACCTCCTATCTGTACAGCTTTGAACTCTTTACCATCGCGAATTCCACCACCTATATCAAAGACTATCTCTCTTAACTTGCGTCCCATGGGTACTTCTATAAGTCCAGTATTTACTACTTGTCCAGTCAAGGCAAATGTCTTAGTACCTGGGCTTCCCTGAGTACCCATAGCCTTAAACCATTCAAAACCCTGTAATATTATTGCAGGTACATTTGCTAAAGTTTCAACATTATTGATTATAGTGGGTTTCCCCCAAAGTCCGCTATTGGCTGGGAAAGGTGGTTTAGGCTTTGGCATACCCCTCTTACCTTCTATTGAAGCTAGGAGAGCAGTCTCTTCACCGCAAACAAAGGCACCAGCCCCTTCCTTGATATGAATATCAAAGGAGAAGTCTCCACCAAAGATCCTCTCTCCAAGTATACCCATGGCCTTAGCATCCTTTATGGCTTTTCTTAACCTAGCAACTGCTAGGGGATACTCTGCCCTTACATATATGTACCCTTCCTGCGCGCCTATAGCAAACGCAGCTATCATCATTCCCTCAACGACTTTATGAGGGTCTCCTTCCATTACGCTCCTATCCATGAACGCACCTGGATCTCCTTCGTCTCCATTACAAACAACATACTTTATGTCTCCAGGGGCCACACGAGCAAACTCCCACTTCCTGCCTGCTGGGAATCCGCCTCCTCCTCTACCGCGCAATCCAGATTCGGAGATCTTCTTACAAACCTCTTCTGGAGTCATGGAGGTTACAACCTGAGCAATGGCCTTGTAACCATCATGAGCGATATATTCTCTTATATCTTCTGGATCTATTCTACCGCAGTTAACTAAAGCGACCCTCTCCTGACCTGCATAGAATGGGATCTCGTCCTCCCGTTTATAAGTATGGTTAGTTATAGGATCTTTATATATAAGTCTCTCTACTACTTCTCCCTTTACCAAGGTTTCCTCGACAATATCATAAACATCATCTATTGTTACTTTAGTGTAAAGATACCCTTCAGGTTCTATCCTGACCAAAGGACCCATTTCACAAAAACCGTGGCACCCGCTTTTAGTTACAGCTATACCATGTTCTTTTTCGTCTTCCTTTAGAAGGTCCACATCTACATAGAGCCCCTTCTCCTTAACCAACTCTTTTATTCTTTCATATACTTTAAGCGAACCATTTGCTACACACCCTGTTCCAGCGCAAACTAGAACACGCATCTTCTCTTTGGAAAGGATATCAGCCATTGAACGCTGTATCTTTGATAATTCTTCAAATGTAACCTTCATATCTTCGCAGCCTCCTTCTCCATTAATTCCTTGATGATTTCTCCTACTTTATCAGGGGTTAACTTTCCATAAACCTGATCATTTATCATCATTACCGGAGCCAAGCCGCATGCTCCAAGGCAGGAAACTGTCTCTAAAGTAAATAAGTGATCCCGAGTAGTCTTCTCATCACCCTTCAATTCCAGCACTTCTTCGATCTTCTTTAATATACTATTAGACCTTCGAACATGACAAGCAGTACCATCACAGACCTTTATAACATACTTTCCCTTGGGCTCCATTGAAAACTGAGCATAAAAAGTTGCCACCCCAAAGACTGTGGCAGGAGGTATATCCATAGTCGTAGCTATATATGTCAAGATTTCCTCTGGGAGATACCTATATTCAGCCTGAACCTCTTGAAGTATGGGGATGAGAGCATCTTGAGCCTTGCTGTACTTTTCAAGGATTTTATTCACCTTTTCAAAACTTCTCCCACCTTCAATTACCATAACTTCTTTAGTAAGCGCCATATCTTACCACCCTTCCTCAATTCTTACAATTATATTTAAAAATATTGAATCTTAACATCTTTGCCCCGTTCTTTTAAAAGACTCTCCATACCCTTGACTATTTGCAACTTCAAAGCCATGTTCATAGGAAGGGATGGATTTTGATGGGCAGGATTTATGGCTCTCCCTACCAAAAAGGTTACTTTATCTGACGCAAGAAGTGCTTTTGCTAGTTGCGTAGCCTCATCCTCCCCAATTAACTCTTGTTGAGAGCATACTCTCCTCATGCGCTCTAAGGCATGACTTATAGTTATAATTCCTTCCGTTACCAGATCAATCCCTTGAATATAACCGCCTGGAGGTATCTTAGGATCTCTCTGCTTTATATCAACTTTTAGCTCCTTCCCCAACTCTCTAGATATAAGCATGCTTGTGGTCCCTCCGCACACGATCTTCTTACCCTTCTCTGACATAAGAAGTTCAGCTACTACAGGGTCATCTTCTCTGCGTTGCGGTGGTCCCACTAAGACTGTTGTTGAAAGAGACTCTCTTATCTTCATAACAACTACGCTCACGTCATCTCCAGGTTTCCCTGCATATAACTGATTGCTCACAGATGCAAGCCATTTTGCTAAAGAAGGAGCATCCCACTTTTCGTTAGATATCTTCTCTATATACTCAGCCACGTTCTCCCACTTCCATCCTAAATTTAAAATTCCTCCTACTCCTGAATGGATTAGACCGTCACTCATGCTTATTAAGAAATCTCCATCCTTAAGATAAAGGTGTGCTTCTCTTATTTTCTTCCCCTCTACAAGTGATGTAGATGCAGGAAGAGTCACAATGCTTCCGTCCCTTAAAAGCATAGTCGGAGGATTATCAAATTCAGCTATATATGTACTACGATCATTAAAGACCTGTAATATAGTAAATGTAGAATATGCTAAATGGCGTACTTTACATGTAGGAAGTGTTCCCCCTATCGTCTCTACCACATCATTAAGGCTTGCTCCATTTACCAGCATTGTGATGGCGATTTTAGTGGTAAGGGTTGAAAGGATATTAGCCTTAACCCCACTACCTAACCCATCAGAGAGAACAACTATAGTTGCATCCTCTGTACGTACCACTTCAACCTTGTCACCACATAGCTCTTCTCCGCTCTTTGTGAGGGTAGCAATACCTATCTCTACATATACGCTCATAGCATTATCCCTCCTCAGCCTTTATCAACTGTACGAGTTTTGTGAGGAGTACCTTTGTCTCAGCAGTCGTTTCGCCTAATAGACCAGCGATCTCCTGAGCCACTCTCATCTGTTTATCTATGACTTGTTGTGCTTTTTCTGCAGTTTCCATCTTAACCCGAGTCAATTCTTCACGCTGACGTTCTTCTCTAGTGATATCAGTAAAGATCCCTATAAGCAAACCTTCTTTTGGAACTGGTACCACAAGAAGTGTCATTACAAGATCGCTTCCATTATATGTACCCTTACCAGATTGCGGGGTTCTATCTTCTACCGCCTTGACGAAGAGCTCACAATCTATGAATTCTGACAGGTTTTCCCCTTTCATCTTATCCGGGTTCCACCTAAACATCTGTTCTATAGAAGAATTTATCTCAAGTATCTTAAATTTTCTATCAGTCACTATGATCCCATTAGGTATAGACTCTAGGACTAACGTAGAAAGTGATTCCGCCCTAGCACGCATATATGGAATGCACATCTCCACCTCTGCCATCCCTTGATAGACAGCAATAGCCTTCTCCCTACAACTGTTATAGCCGCATGCTCCACAGTTCAATTCATCACTACGAGTGAACTTACCAGTAGCAGCTAGTATTTTACGTATTTCCGCCTCATCTGGGAGAGGCAAAATAACGCGTTCATCCCTATAACGTTGAAAGAGCCAACCATCTCCTTCTGACTCTACTGCCTTTATTTGACTTTTCATATCATCAATAAATATATTTGGAAGAATTATAGCCCTATCTTCCCCACTGCTATACTCTAAGACCTTCCTACGACGGGTAAAGAGATCCCCGTTCCACTGAAATCCCGGCCCATTTATACAACCACCAGAACATCCTAACATCTCTACGACTCGAAGAGGATCATCTTCTTTTTCTATGTCTTCCTTTTTTACAAATTCCTTTAAAAACTCCACGCAAGAATCTATACCACTGATGATAAGGGTATCCTTTTCTAAAGAGTCTGTTCCAAATTGAGCAGTCTTTAAAAATCCTCCTTCCACTGGAAAGAGTCTTGCAAATCCAGAACTATCCTCTATAGCCTTTGAGTTACATTTAAAACTATCAAAAGCCTCGCAAGGGAGTTCTTCGGGAATAATACCCTTATCATCTAACCATTCTATAAGTTCTTCAAATGTGAGAACAGCATCAACGCTGTCACCCCACTCCATCTCTCCCTTTTTGGCCACACAAGGCCCAATAAATACTACCTTTAAATCTCTTCCCCAATATCTTTTAGCCATTCTCGCATGCGCAACCATAGGAGATACTATTGGAGAAAGATAGGGAATTGCTTCTGGATAATACTTCTTTATAAGATTGACCACAGCAGGGCAAGAACTAGATATAACTGGCTTTGAAGCAAACTTTTGTAATTGTTGTTCAGCCCTTGCCACTAGTTCTGCTCCAAGAGCAGTCTCTTGCACCTTACTAAATCCTAATCTTCTAAGAGCCGCTACTATTTTACCAGGCTCGCGATGATCAAAAGCTGCTACAAAAGACGGTGCAATACTCGCCATTAACTGCACTCCAGAACCTATCAAACTCTTTGCGGTATCCAAATCGTCCCTTATCTCTTTTGCTCCTTGAGGGCACACCTTAACGCATATACCATCTTGTATGCATTTTTCATCAACTACCTGCGCATGACCTTCAACGATCTTAATGGCCTTCATTGGACAGGAACGAACACACTTATAACAGTCCCTACAATTTGCTCGATTCGTCGTTACTACGTTCATGCATGTTCCCCCTAATCATAGGCAAGATTCTCTCTTTAAAGAGAGATGGAACATCTTTCGATGCTATACCGCTAACTACTTCCTCGTTGATTTTAATTGTTACCCCGTGAGTGCAATGATTGAGGCAAAAGGCACCTTTAAGCTCAATCTCTCCTTCTAACGCAGCCTTATGGATAACCTCTTCAAAAGCGTTTATAACATCGTACGCTCCTTTAAGGTAGCAAGAACTTCCTAGGCATACAAAGATGGTTATCATACCTTCGCCTCCTAGAGTTATATTCCCTCTCTAATGTATTTGTGAAATTTTTCACCAACTCTTCGCTAACATTATACCACGAGGTTATACAAAGTTCAATAGTATTCGTGATAATTTTCACAAATGCTATTAAGAATTATTTCTCATAACAATAAATAGGCGCGTATCGTTGAGGTAACTCTACAATACTCGCCTATTCATAATCTCTAACTATAAAATCTTTCAATTAACTGGATAGCCATTTCATACCTTCCAAACGGTGGCATTAAATAAGCGCCTTCAACTAGCCCTTCAGCTTCTTTCATAAACTCAAAAGCTATGTCAACGCCCAGGTTAGCTGCTTTATCTGGATCTACTCGCTGCATTTTCTCCCGTACTTTAAGGGGTATAGATATCCCCGGTACCTCATTATGCAAAAATTCAGCATGTTTAGAGCTTCTCAATGGTAATATCCCAACCAAAACAGGGATATCCATTCCTTTTATGCTTTCCATAAATTGCTCCAAAACCTTAATATCATATATAGGCTGTGTCTGAATAAAATGCGCACCTGCTTTAACTTTTCCTCTCAGCCTAGATAGCTCTTTTTCAAGGTTCTCAGCTCCTGGATTTGCAGCTACACCTATACAAAAATTAGTCTTTTGATTTAAAGCATTACCTGCAAGATCAAATCCTGAATTCATTTTTGCCAATATATGAACAAGACCCTCTGAGTTAACGTCAAAGACGGGCTTTGCGTTGGGATGGTCCCCTATTGTTGGAGGATCTCCAGTGAGTGCAAGAACATTATTAATCCCAAGAGCACTTGCTCCTAACAGTTCAGACTGAATGCCTAAAAGGTTTCTATCCCGACATGTAAAGTGAAGTATGGATTCAACTTCGAGTTGCTCCTTTAAGATATGAGCAATAGCGACTGGACTAAGTCTCACACGCGCCATAGGAGAATCAGAGATGTTTATACCATCTACACCTACACTTTTTAAGGCTTTAACGCCTGAGAATACTTTCCCTAGATCCGTACCTTTAGGTGGATCAATTTCAACAGTTATTACGAATTTTTCCTTTAGTTTATTGCTAAACTGAGATTCTTCTTTAAAGATACTATCTGCACTAGTACGCAATTCATATTCAATTACCTCAATTTGCTCCTTCTGTGTCTGGGTGGTATGGGAATCCATCAGCCCTTCACAAATTGCACTTATATGGATAGGAGTAGTCCCACAGCAACCACCAAGAATATTAGCGCCTGCTTCTATGAAGAGAGGAACACTTTTCCTAAAGTACTCTGGGGATGAAGTATAAACTGTCCTTCCATCTACTATCTTAGGAAGACCAGCGTTAGGTTGTACTGATACCTTAAGATCACGGACGCTCTTCATCTCACGCACTACTTCTATAAGGGGTACGATACCCCCTCCACAGTTAGCACCTACAACATCTGCTCCTGCTTCACTTAAAGCATACGCAGCAGTCTGTGCATCTACACCCATGAAAGTCTTTCCATCTTGTGAAAATGCCATTTGAGATATTACAGGGATGTTTTTATCTATCTCCTTTGCTGCTTTAAGAGCAAGAAGTGCCTCTTCAAGGTCTGACATGGTCTCAATAATGAGAAGGTCAACACCTGCTGAAAATAAATAACTTATTTGCTCAAGAAAAGCTTCATAACATTCAGCCTTTGAAAAAACCCCGTAAGGCTCAAGTATCTTCCCGGTAGGCCCCACAGCCCCTGCAACGTACACGTCTTTACCTGCAGCCTGACGTGCTAGGTCTACTGCAGCTATATTGATGTCTTTTACATGATCTTCAAGGCCATACATACTAAGCTTAACACGATTGGCACCAAAAGTATTAGTTTCAATTATATCTGCGCCGCTTTTAACATATGCCTTATGAATATCAAGCACTATATCGGGATTATGTATATTTGCCCCCTCGCAGCACATACCAATCTCAAGCCCACGTTCGAATAACATAGTACCCATGGCACCATCGCATACTAATATCTTTTCCTCTAAAAGCTCAATAACTGATTTTCTCTTCTCCCTCACAGTTACCCCTCATCTCTGTTAAAGAATTTTAGCTTGTCTTAAAAACATGGGGATTCCCGGGATACCTGCACACGCCTTATTATATAATATATATAATATAATAGCAACATTGATACGAGCCTTTTACGACTTTGTTTTTATATTTTTCACTCTCTTGCAGGAAAACTCGTACTCTATAGTGAATTATCAACTATATATCATAAAGAAGGAGGAACGCGTAGTGATAGATATCTCCTCTGAAGAAGATTTCGCTGGCATCCTTGAATCCCTTCAAGCAAAGGGCCTTCATCTGGTTTCAGAGCCTTTGCCTCTCTTCATTGGCGGCGTACAAATTAATCTCTTTCATGAGAATTCCACTCTTCCAGCGCTCTTTCATCCATCATTCCTATGTGGGAATTATATTGTTGAACCCAAGGAATGTAATATTTATTTAAATGAGAGAAGATTTAATATTGAACCCCAACTCTGTAATAGGGAAGCCTACCCAGTACGTAAAGGGGAATCAATCATGGCATCTGATATATATATTTCCTTATCAGATTATAAGAGGAAAAAGTGCACAGCTATGGTACTAGAGAATCTACCAGCAGATGATCTATTGACTATAGTGAGATGGTTGATGCCACCATTCCTCATAGACTTTCAGATACTCCCTATACATGCCTCAGGAATAATCCATAAAGAGAAAGGTATCTTATTTATCGGTCACTCTGGAGCTGGTAAATCCACTGTGGCCAGGCTCTCAACCCCCCGCAAAGTCCTTAGTGATGAATGCGTACTCATAAAGAAAGATGGGGATGCCTTCACCGCATATGGTACTCCCTTTGGTCGAGAGGATAAAGGCGAGAATATCCATGCCCCTCTTTATGCTATTATGGATCTAAAAAAAGATTCCCGCGACTACCTAAGACCCCTCCCCTTCCATGCAAGGTTAAACCTTATTATGAAACACCTTTGGACCTCTACAATACCTAAAGCAAACCTCAAGCTTCTATTGAATCTTGCTGTAGATATAGCAAGAGTAACGCCAGCATATGAATTGCACTTTAAGAAAGAAAGCACATTCTGGAACGTAATCGATGAGCAGATCTTCAGCCATATCTAATTAGAATAGGAGTGATATAAGATGGAATACAAAAGAAGGATTCTTAAGAAAAAACCTGATCTTATCTATCGAGTTGTAGATGAAGAGACTATACTCCTTGACCCTGAAAGCGGGTACATGCATCTTCTCAATTCAACGGGCAAAGAAATATGGGAGCTAATAGATGAAGTAGGTAAGGATTTCGATGATATCCTCGCTGCTATGGTCGATGAATATGGCCACACAATAGATTTAGATGTGCTCAAAGACGATCTTGAAGAATTTATAGATACACTTTTAGAACACGGAGTAATTATAGAAGAAGGTAAGTCAGCTCATACCAAGGAAGAATAGACCTTTTAAATAAGTGGACAGATCTGTCCACTTATTTAATCAATCTCGGGTAATCTCAGACACCTTTCCGATTACGCGGTCAAAGAGTACAGGAGGGTCTGTATAAGGAGAATTATCTCCTTTAGTTATAACATAAAGTGCACCATCTCTAGTCCCTACTTTTATCACACGATGAATTATGATCAACTCTCCGCTCATCCAAAGAGCTACAATATCCCCTTCTTTAAGTCCTGAAGCTGGAACTATCCTTACAAAATATTCTGAAGGTATAACTGGCTCCATACTAGACCCTTTACCCTGTAACCTAACTTTTTGGCCGCATACTATTGCTTCTTTCATTAACTTTACAGCTATACTTATAGCTTCTTTTAGAAAAGGGGTGTCCGCCATTATAGATCACCCTCTGCATATATTCCAATACCATCCCACACTTTCAGTATTACATATAGCTAATGGTCCAGTCTCTAAGCCAGGTTTAAAGATTCTCTCTGACCGCATCTCAGGCTTTACATACTTGCGCGGCTCCTTCTTCTCAGTCCTTCTTTGAACCTTTTGAGACATCCTCTTCCCTCCTTTCTCTTAGCATATTATAAGCAGCTCTGCGATTTGCTGCGATCCTACAATGTTCCTGAGAAGGTTTCACTATGGAACCTGTTTCTAATATGTTCATCACAAGGCATGGCGTACAAAACTCATTATGCTCACAGGCTATGCACTCATAAAAGTCCTCATCGCGAAGCGCTCTCAATGATCTGAGTATATGTGAGCCTCGCCACGTTTCAGCAATAGAACCAGATAATATATTTCCTATAGTTTGTGGAAAACCTATACAAGGGCGGAGAGAACCTTCAGGCCCAATTACCAATCCTTTCTTTCCAATTGAGCACTTACTTAAGGGTTGCGGATAAAACCCTTGTAACCCCTCTGCTAAAAATATGTTTACCATCTCTTCATCTGTCAACCGATGCATATTAGCGCCATCAGCCTTAAGTAGAAGCTGTGGATCAAACCTGACTCTAATAGGGAACCCTATCGATTCTGCATATCTTAAAGTCTCCTCATATGCTTTAGCTGTCTCTCGCATTGTAACTACTTTAAGGAAGACGCTTACATCCCTCTCTTTCAAAAGTCTCAGCCCTCGCGCAAAGGCTTCAAATGCACCGCTACGACCCGTTGCAAGATCATAAACCCCCTTAGAGCCTCCATACACGCTAACTTCAACCTCTAGAGGCATGAGCGATGCTATCTTATTTGCATTAACCTCATCTATGCAAGTGGCATTGGTAAATAAACTTAAGTAAAGATTCTCCTCCTTTGCAGCGCAAGCAATTTCATACCAGTCATATCGCATAAGGGGTTCGCCACCTGATAGAGTAACCTTTAAGACTCCCATGTCATGTAACTGCCTAAAGACATCTTTCAGAGAGGATACGCTTAAGTTATTTCTTGTTCTCTCTCTAACATATGATGGGACATAGCAATGAAGACACCTCAGGTTACATATATGTGTAAGTTCAATAAGAACTCCATGTGGAATAGATTGAGAATCATATAGTTCTATGACGTATTTCAATAATCTGCTCATCTTCTTACGGTTCCTTTTATCAATCTAAAGCCTTCTTCAAAACCAAGGCTCTTGATTATCTCCATACGTTCCTGCTCCTTTTCGGTTAAACCTCCGTCCATAACTACTGCACCTTCTTTTAAAAGAATAAAGGTACCGTAATATATGGCTGTTTTAACCCCTTCTTTACTTCCTACGGTTAATTCATTAAAACTATGTAATTCCCAAAGTCCCTTTACACAGGTCTCACCAAACAAAGCCCATGAAAGAGGCCGTTCCTCTTCATCTATCACAAAAAACAGCTTGTACTTGCGATTAAATCTATGAAAAAAGGTTAAAGCCCTATTAATAACTTTAAGAGTTTTATCATGGATTTGAATATAGCTCCCGTTGATCTCATCATCACTATTATATTCTTTAATAGTATATCCTTTAAAGTTAAAGCATGCATTCGAAAAAGGCTCATCCCTCAGATAATAACTACTATTTGAGCGTTCTTTAATATTCAAGACCTGCTCTGCAAGGGGCCACATCCACTCTTCAGTCATTACTAGTTCAAAGTCATCCTGCTCATGAGTTAAGAGCCATTCCATGAATGCTTTAGCTTCGCGTACCTCTGATGACCTTATAATAAAAATCCTCCCAAAAGCAAAATTTATTTCAATGATGAGACCATTGCTATGTTGCTTCATTTCAGGATAGCGACATACATAAAACTTAGGTTGGACAATCTTTTTCATGCTATCTTCTATAAGTTCTAATATATAACAGTTAAGGAACGCATCCTTTCGAAGTTTATATATAATCCTTGAGATCCTAGAGAACTTTAAAACACTGGGGCTACCCTCTTCATTTAATTGTTCTCCAGATAGTTCTTCAAACGCGACTCTGAGTTCCATCTTCCCCCTATGTATTGCATTCTTAACCTGGTATAGGGTCATACCAAGAAGTTCGCCTATCTCTTTATAGGATTTGCCTTCTATATAGCTTAAAAAAAGAGGAGCATACCTTTTATATGGAAGTGTCTGTAATGCTCTAAGGAGGAAAGAGGTATCCTCCTTTTTTATAATCTTATCTTCGATAGATTTATCATCCTTAGAATCTAAAGGTTCCTTTAACCCTGATTCTATCATATAATCAATTGAAAGAGGTTGATTCCGTGAGGTTTTAAAATGATCCTTAATGATATTCCTAGCTATACCAAAGAGCCACTGGTTAAATTTATCTCTACTCTTTAAAGTATCTATATTCTCAACTACTCTTAGCAAAGTTTCCTGAGCTACCTCATCAGCATACGTAGGATTTCCCAGGACTTGTAGGGAGAAATAATATATCTTATTACGCGAAGATTCAAATAATCCATTTACATCCCCTTCCTCGAGCTGAAAGACTTCAAAAAACTTATGTACTTGCATTCTAGAAACTCCTTTCATGCCCTTGGAATAAAATGAGATATATATAAATTCTACATAGCTTTGTAAAATCCTCTAACGATATGATTATAAAGTGTAGATATATTTGGAAAAATCTTATTTAGTAATTAACTTTGTAAAATCATTAAAACCCATGTGTAGATGAACCGTGGTTTTTTTCGTCATCTTTGGAGGGATCTCTCCTAGATCAGCAACTATTTGTATGAAATTTTCAGCTGCATAGGAGCGACGCACTGAGGTTAAATGATTATTAATTAAGATTAGACCGAAATCAGACTCTTCGTTATGTACACCGATAAAATCTCCCTTAAGGGCTCTTTCGTTATCTTTAAGGTCCATACCTTTAGGCTTAGAGACATTAAAGGTGAAGTTTTCTTTTACAGGAAAGGACTCTAACCCTTTTTCCGTCTCAACTAACAGGCTTTCTTTACCCTTAGCCCATATATCTTGATAACTAACTCTAAATATAAACCTCACTCTCTTTAAGGTCTTTTTATCTTCCTTATTACCCACTTTTATCTTGAATCTTACCGAATCAAAACTGGGGATTATACTTCCTTCCAGGCTACATCCAGAAGAAGCTACATACTCTCCATTGTTTAGAACATCCTGTGATGATAGATTTAAAGACGAAAGTATGTATGAGCCATTAGAATCTCTCAACCATCTAACTCCTTCAGGTAGTAAAGAGCCCGCTTTTGAAGGGTTGTTCTCATCAAGCAAAGTAATGTATAATCTGCCATATATCCTCCACCAAGAATTTGACGCTTCAAGAATCAAATTTAAGATCTCTGGTCGTAGTTTAGGGGACTCATAAATCGGGCTACATGTTAGCCCAGAGGCTCTACGTACCTCTGGCGTTTTACAGAAACTTCCGACCTGTAAATCACCGATTACTTTATCGTCCTCTGTTAATGCATCCTCTATGCCTTGTAAGAATCGTTCCTGTATAAGCCCAGGGAAAATCCTATTAACCTGATACAAAGAGAAAGATATAGGAGACCCAATATTATGGGTTTCAATATAGTTATAGAAAAGATCCTGATCTAGTTCGTGGCGAAACCCCCAAAGGATATACGCAATATCGCAAATTCGCCCCACCTTTATATGCATATTGTTCCTAAAATGCCAGTAATGATGTAAGCATGCGTGGAGAAGAAGATTTTCATTAGATAGACGCCAACTATCCACATTCATAACCTTAAAAGGCAGGCTACCCTCTAAAAGTACCTTTTCATTAAGGGTGAAATCATCTAAAGTTCCGCCAAAGGACCAATGTAGATCTATAGAAAGGGACATGCGATCTGTAAGGAGCTTCCTAAATGGATATGCATGCTGAGTCCTTAAATATCTATCTTTATCCCCTTCATTAATAGCTTCAAAAAGTCCTGTCTTAGGATTAAACTTGGTTTGACTATATCCGAGTTCTTGTAGGATATTATATGCGTCTCCATGTCTCTCACGAGGTACAAAGATATCCAAATCTCCATAAGGGCGTGCTGATATTGATGGATAAACCCCATCGGCTAGTACAGGTCCTTTAAGAATTGCATATGGGATTCCCATGCCATTAAAAGCAGTAGATATCTGCGCTATCTCACGCGATACCAATAAATGTCGTATAGTAGTCCTTTTAAGTCTGTCCCTAAAATTATGGTTTATTTTCGCTGGTAGAATCTCTGGCTTATCTGAATGCAATATATTATAAGCAATAAGATTTAAGGTCCTATGAAAAGACGCCACTCCCTCAATATATTCCCAGTCTACCTCATTGGAATATGCGGGGAGATTTCCGTCAAATTCAGGGTCAATTAGTAACCTTAATAGTCCTCGTTCCAGCCCTGTATCTAACGTTCTCAAAGTAATCCCCCCTCTCTTTATCTACTTACCGTGCAAAGGCAATAATTAGACCACCTAAAAGAATTAAGGCATTCCCTATAACCACAGGGGTTGTTACTTTCTCATGCAAAACTACCACGGCCAGCACAAAGGTGAATACAACGCTAAGACGATCAATAGGAACTACTCGGGTAGCAGGACCAAGTTTAAGCGCAGCAAAATAAGCGATCCATGAGAATCCTCCTGCAATACCTGATAACAAAAGAAAGACCCAATTCCGGGATGAAAATGCTGAAATACCGCTTAAACGATGAGTAGCAAGAGCTACAGTAAAGGTAGTGATTAACATGACTACAGATCTAAGGGCTGTAGCTGTAACTGAATCTACACCCTCTAAACCAATTTTGCCAAAGATTCCTACTAACGCAGCACTTATAGCAGAAAGCAAAGCAAATCCAAGCCATGATTCCATATGCAAGAGCCTCCTTCTAATAATGCCTCTACCCTATCATTATCTTCTCTTCTGGATACCTATACTTTGTCTTCCTAGCACGCATTCCAACAGCTAATGCTATTGTCATTGGACCTAACCTGCCACTGAACATGGTAAAAGCTATAAGTAGTTTCCCTATGAAAGTTAACTCTGGAGTTATACCAGTTGAAAGACCAACTGTCCCAAAGGCAGAAAAAGTCTCAAACATAATTTGTATAGGAGTTGCATCTTCTGTAATGAGTAAGACTAATATCGCCCCACTTATGAGAAGCATAGCTAATAATGCTATAACAAAAGCGTTTAAAGCAGTTAGTGGTGAGAGTCTCCTCCATGAAATCTCTATATCCTCTTTCCCAGTGATAAGAGATTTAGCTCCCATAATCAGGACACCAAAGGTAGTCGTCTTTATCCCCCCTCCAGTAGAACCTGGTGATGCCCCTATGAACATTAAGATCATCATAAAGAAGAGAGTATATGGACGCAAGAGTCCAATGGGCACAGTATTAAATCCTGCTGTCCTAGGGCTAACACCCTGAAAGAATGCTGCTAATATTTTAGTGCCTAAAGGGAGGGCACCAAAGGTCATAAAGTTCGTATACTCAAAGATAAAAATAACTACAGTAGCTAAGACGATTAAAGTAGCAGTTATTTTTAATACCATTTCTGTGTGTAAAGAGAATCGCTTCGTTCTCCTGATATGATAGATTTCAGATATTACAACGAAACCTATGCCTCCTATTATCAAAAGCATGGATATTACTAGATTCACGAGAATGTCAGTAGTAAAACCCTCTAAGTTATTTCCAAAGAGATCAAATCCTGCGTTGCAAAAGGCGGATATAGAATGAAATATAGCAAAATATATGGCTTTCCCATAAGGCATTAACCTTTGAAACCTCAAGAAAAGCAATATTGCCCCTATGAATTCAATGATAAAAGTGGCTTCGAGAATATGACGAACGAGCTTAACCATACCAGAAAGATTAATCTGGCCTAAATCCGTCATAATAGTTAATCGCTCTCGCAAACCTATCCTTCTACCTAATAGAATGGAAAAAAAGGTTGATATAGTCATAAGCCCTAGCCCTCCTATTTGGATGAGCAAGAGCACTACTATCTGACCAAAAAGAGTGAGATCACGAGCTGTATTTACCACAGTAAGCCCTGTCACTGCCATTGCAGATGTCGCAGTAAAGAGTGCGTCAATGAAGTTTAGTCCTCCGTCTATCCTATTAGATATAGGCAACGAGAGGAATAAAGCCCCTACCAAAATTATAATACCATATCCTATTACTACAATCTGTGTAGGTGCCAAAAAGCTAAGTTTGCTATTACGGTGCTCTGAATCTGACACAATCATCAACCTCTCAAGATTTAAACGAAACGCTCATTAAGATTTGAAAAAGCGGCGCATAGCACCGCTTCCAAAAAAATAAAAATTCCTTAATGGCCGCACCAGGGGCTCTTTGAGACGCCATCCATTTAATAGTCTCTCAGGATAAGCGGACAAATAATGATAGAGCTTCCAGCGACGACCTACAGACAACCGATACTATAGTCCTTTCTTTTCTAACCATGAAGAGTCAATCTGCATTTTGTCATTAATAACATTTCTAGGGACCCATAAGGGATCGCTATCTCCTAGCATTCCCATATCAATGATAGCAAGTAAAGCATCTTCTCTTTCTTGCCTTACCTCTTTGATCTTGTACCTGTAGACCGTCACAAAGGTCACCTCCATAATAATATAAAAATTTATATAACCCTATTATACACCTTGACAGAACCTTCTGTCAAATACTTGAATACAATTTCCGAACTATAAAAGCAGGCTTATAATTTCACTGAAAATAAATATTAGATATAAAAGTCCTGCAAATACCAAGTCGGCACAGGATTATTCATATTATCAAACCAGGACAGTACGTCCCTTGCTTGATTTTTCATTATAGAAATTTCTTCTTCGCCAAACTGGATTGCCCAATAAATTGACGAGAGAGTATTACTGGAAATGTAAAATGCTAGCAGCCTAAAAAATTCAATAGGAGTTTTGCCACTAAAATATCCATTGAGCTGACCTGTTGCGAAATGCGGACTAACCGTTGCACTCCACACAACTCGGTTGAATTCCTCCCACGGATCACCAAAATCAAAGCGATTGAAGTCAATAATTGAAAGCCTACTATCGGGTGAGATAATCATGTTGCCCACATGATAATCACCGTGCTGATAGCACTGTGGTCTGTCGGAAAGTAGGTGACGGTTGTTCTCAATATAGCCAATAATTTTATCGTCACCATGGAATTTAACGCCGCAAGCCTTATATTTTTCAATTTTATTATCTGTCTTACGGTTAAAGCGAATACTCCATTCTTCCTGCTCCTTTGGAGCGGAAATAGAATGAATGAGTCTAAGTATTTTACCTGACTTTATTCCAAGCATATATTGTTCGGTTTCCGTCAAATGCGGCAGGATAACCTCGGCCTCCTCACCGTCGCACCATGTGAGTAGTAAATATACGCTCTTTCCGTTATTACAAACTCTAAAGTCCAAAGGCTGTGACATCTGGACACCCAAAGCCGCGACCCGTTTCATCATTTCAAACTCGATCTTTTTTCTGTTATATTGTGATATATCTGCAATACGCAGGAGCAATCTTCTGCCATCCGCATCTTCAATGTAATATTTCTTATCATTTGACCAGCCTTTATCGATAGACTCCACTTTTATGAAAGTGTTATAGTCTTTTATGTCCTGCATATTGTCATCATCCTTAATACCTATTCTTAAAAATACTTTTACGGGAAACGTGCATCCTTACGCGAGACTTTACCTCTCTTCCTATCTATATCTATTATCTCCCCATTGCAGACTGGACATGTATAAACAAAGTGCGAAGCCAGATTTATTTTTCGTTCCAGAAGTTCTGCTTCTCGCCTTGAGAGAAGTCTCTTATACTTTAACTTATCCCGTGAAAAAGCCCTATAACAAGAAGAGCATCTTAAAAAACCAGGGAACATCATTTTTAGCCAACCAATGAATCGGATGACCAGTTTCATATCTCTTCTGGGTAGTTCCTCCACGAGGTCTTTAGCTCTGTGGAGGAACCGCCCACACACCACCCTTTCCCACAAAAAACTTTCCCTTGATGCGAAAAATACACCTATACTTTGCCCCTTAAAAACTTTACTAATTGATATCCTAGCGTGAAAACAACTATAGCTTCGCTTACCCCTATACTCAATGCTGTCATCCAATATGGCCACCCAAAGACTGGATGGAGATATATGCTGACTAGAATGGCATTAAAGAGCACCGGACTTAAATAAGCCAGAACGCTCCCTCTTAACCTATATGTCACATAAGCTGATATAAGGGTCACAATGCTTCCCCCAAAGATATCTACAAGGCCTAGCGGGCTCCATAGATTAGCCAACATCACTCCGATAAAGAGAGCTGGAACCGCCTCAGGATAAAGTATAGGCAAAACTGTCAGTGCTTCTGATATTCGCAATTGAATCGGGCCAAAACTAATGGGCTGAAGTATGTAGGTTATGACCACATAGGCCCCGGCTATAATCGATGCTCTTGCCAATCTATTTGTTTTCATCTTATACACCTAATTTATCTCTATTCTATACTCCGGAACACAAGCCCAGTATATAACTTCGGATAAAAATAAGTGGACTTCTTAGGCATCTTCCCGCCTTTTTCTGCTATACCACTAACATCATCCACTTTTGTAGGATTCAAAAAGAAAGCAACCTTATAGTCCCCAGAATCCACCATTGGAATGATCTTATGTTCATCTCTCAGATACTCGATATTATCATCATCTTGGTTGACATTCAAAAGTTTCTTGAAGATCACAGAGTGAAGAATGGTCACATCAAGACTCTTTTGCTCTAAAGACATATTCCCTTCTACAAGTTTTGATATACTCTCATCATCATCTGCCTTAAGAGTAAAAAGATAATATGTTCCATCGCCAATATATGCGCCAAATGCATGCGAGCTTCGCCCAAGTTGCTCCATCTCTTGCAATAGCTGAGTGCATCCTTCACTCTCCTTACCAGAAGGATACTGATACTTTTTAACAGAAAAATAGGGGCTTAGGGATTCCTCTAATGCTTCTAATTTTTCTAGAGGGAACTCCTTGACTACCCTATGGAAGGGGAAGACCACAAGACCTGGATCATCTAGGCTGACAAACATCATCATCACATAATCAAAGGGCGCATTACCAGTGAAGTCACCTGTTGCCTTTCTACGTTCATTGCGATAATTTAGTGCAGTTTCATATCTGTGATGTCCATCAGCTATATATATTTTACCTTTACTCATCTCCTCTTGCAATTCGGTTATTATCTCCCTTGAAGATATGCTCCAAAGTCTGTGAACCACGCCATCTTGATCCGTAACTGAAATCCGCGGCTCCTCTTTTAATGTATTTTCAAAGAGTTCTTGGACATCAGCAGGAGAAGATGTAGAGTACAAACCAAAGACCTGACTAAAATTAGCATTGCACGCTCTTGTCAATTTTAAGCGGTCCTCTTTGGGCTTAGACATAGTCTCTTCATGAGGAAATATATTCCCCTTCCCAAATTCCTCTAGCTTTAAGAGAGCTATAAAACCTCGCCTGTGACGAATCTCTCCTTTTGTATCTTTAAATTCTTCTTCATAAAGGTATATAGATTCCTCTTCATCCTGGAGTAATACCCCTTTATCTCTCCACTTCTTAAAGGTTCTAGCAGCTCTTTCATATTTATTCTCTCTATCATCATCACCAGGAAGCTTCTGACTCAGTATAAGACGTACAGAATTATATTCACTCATTTCAGAGAATTGCCGCTGACCAACTTCATCTATCACATCATATGGTGGGGTTACCACCTTTTCTATATCTCCCACCTTCTTCTCATTATATAAAATCCCCTTAAAAGGCTTAATCTCAATCACTATAATTATTCCTCCTTTTCAAATATTTTCTTAGCATTACTGCATCTATGAAGAAAGGTATGATTTAACCACCTTATCTACCATTATCTTAACTAATTCAGGCAAGGGTTCAGAAGTAGTCCCTATGATCTCAATACCACACTTGTTTAATGGGAGAAGGATCTTAGGAGCAGTACAAGAAGAAACCGCCTTAGCCATTATAGGCGTAAGCTCACCCATCATGGAATTAGCTAATACTATTCCTATAGGTCCAAGAATAAGGTCAACTCGAGAAACATTGAAGATTATGGCGTTCTCACCGCTAGCCCCAAAATCAGCTCCTGCTTTTAGCATGGTGGAAGTGGCTAATGCATTAGTACCAAGGGCTATAACCTCCATCCCTAAAGGCGCTTCAGCCTTGAGGACTTCGATTATTAATTTACCAATACCTCCACCTTGTCCATCTATGACTGCTATTCGCATATATAAATCACCACACATCCAAAAGGTTTAAAGGAAGCCCATGACTATAAATGTAATAGATAAAATGAGTCCTACTATAAGATGAATCTGTAAGGTCGCAGAGTTTGCTGGAACGAGGTCTATCGGCTGTTTATAGTATCTTTTAAGGGTCCCACACGCCTTTATCACAAGGGGTAATGATACAATAGATAAAAGAACCCCATGTGGCATAAGTCCTAAAGCTACGCTAATAAAAAGTACACTGTATGATAGTATCATAAGAAAATAGTACCCTTTGACAGCACGTTCTCTCCCTAAACGAACTACTAAGTTTGCTTTGCCAACGAGTCTATCAGCTTCATAATCAGGAAACTGGTTTATATACAAAACAGCAGTTATTAATAGGGTAATGGGTAGAGCTACTAGTACAGATAAGAAAGATACGGTACCTACTTGCACGTAATATGAACCCATTACTATGAAAAAACCAAAATTACATCCTACAACAACCTCACCAATACCTCGGTATGCAAGTTTCAGCGGCTCTCCTACGTAAAAATAGCCCGAAAACAAACCAAACAATCCAAGGATAAAAACAAAAGGCCCCCTTGTTATAGCAAGATAAATTCCGATAATCGTTCCAATGGCATAACATATCATTGCGCCTGAATAAACCTGAGCAGTAGAGAGTTTACCCTCAATGATAACACCTGTTCCTCCATTAAATGGGAGATGGCGGAACTGATTTATTTGATCATTTCCGCTTATATAATCAAAGTACTCGTTAAAGAGATTCGTACCAGCCTGGAGCAATACCGCTCCGAGAAAGGTAAGAAAAAAGACGGATGGATCAAAGAACCCCTTCTCATACCACGCTACTGCAGTACCTATTAGAACAGGCATTGCGGCAGCAGAGAGAAAAGGAATGCGCACAGCGCGTAACCATATAGTAAATCGTTCTCTCCCTCTCATTTTAATTGCAAAAAAGACTCCATCTCCCCTCTCTACTATCAAATTCCCATGTGATTATTAATAGCAGAAGAGGTCAACAAAAGTGATATTCGCCATATATCTGGTTTCTCCTGCTATGATAAGAAGAATTATTCAGAAATATCAGTATATTGAAGCGCTCCGACCCTATTATCCCTCTGTGATTGCTAATATTGCTTCTACATCACCTTTTCTTTTCTCAAAATAAAGTTTAACCTCAAACCCATCCCTACACCGAATAATACCTACATCATGAAGGCGATATTCCCTTAAGCGTTCATCTGTATCCATAACGTTCTTAACTCTAAGACGTAACTGCTTTAGGAAAGCCCCTACATCCCCTGGTAAGATACATTTTTCTCTAGATTTAAATGGTATATGCTCCTTAATTATAACTATCTTTTCATTCATAGTCCAACACTCCTTTATTAAAACCCCTTTAAAGATAGTGTGGACAAAAATTTACAGAGTAATACAAATTTCCAGAATAAAAGAGAAGTTTCGCTTTCCAAGATAAACTATATATTTAAAAAATAGTAAAGCCATGCCTTTCCAAGTACGATACCACCATACGTTCCAACTTACGAACAAGCCTTGTAGTGAAGAACTCGCGATCGCTTATTGGTTTAACAAGAATAGTGTATAGACCAACCCTATTTCCTCCTAAGACATCTGTAAAGATCTGATCTCCTACAACTACAGTATTCGAAGGATCCGTACCTATCCTCTCCATAGCCAAAAGAAAAGGACGCCTTCTTGGTTTTACTGCACTGGGTACTACTGGAAGGCCCAAGATAGTTCCCGCCTCATTTACTCTATTGTTAAATCCGTTAGATACCAAACATATCTTAAACCCTAATCTCTTTGCATCAGCAAGCCAATCTTTAATCTCTACTTTCATTAAGCTAATATCGCCTTTCCATTCTACAAGAGTGTTGTCTAAATCAATTATAATTCCCTTTTTACCCGCTTTTTCCAAGCATACCAGATTGATATCTTCAACAGATTCAACATAGGCCCTTGGGCAGAAGAACTTCTTTAATATCATAGAAAATGCGCATAGAAACCCCCTGACTTTAGTCTAGGGGAAAATGCGCTGCCTCCTTTCATACATACTTGCTCTCTCTATACAAGTAATAATATTAATAAATAAGTCGCAACTTCTTTATACGCTCCTATATACCAGTGTTACATCTGATTCTATCATATACTGAACCTTTTCTCAATATAAAAGATCTTATACTTTAGGTAAACAGACCCTAAACCCCTTTTGTACTTGACATATCTTTTGCAAAACCAAACCTTAAAACCATTATTGCTACAATTAAAAATATGGCTATGAGCTCCATAGCGATTCTAAAACCTATATATTCTGCAATAGCGCCAATGAGAGGAGGAAAGAAAATAGCTCCTAGATCACCAGCTGAGGTTGCAATGCTCAGTGCTAGATTCTTATTTGAATCAGCGGCTGAAGAAACCATAGATATTAATGATGGGTATATACCAGCAAAACCAAACCCAACTAGTATATAAAGACCCGCTGCAATAAATATGGAACTAGTCATAGCACCACCTACTAAAGCTATACTAGAGACCACTGCCATATATATAACCATACGCGCATTAGGAGAAGACGAGGCAAAACGGCCTAGGAGAACTCTTCCTAAAGTAATGGCAATCCAAATAAGGGTAAGTATATAGCCAGAACCAGTAAAAGAATGTATATCAGTAAAATACTTAACTACCCATACATTAACTGACCCTTCGGCTCCTACATAAAGAGCTAATGCAATAAAGAGTGATAATAGATTCCTATTCCATACTCTTCTCTTTTCAGGAACATCCTCTATTCTACTCAAAGATTCTCTATCATTGGCTACTTTATCATGCTCTGTGCAAGTAAAAAAAGTCCTTACGCTAAAAGTCCATAGACTCGCAATAGTCATGATGGCTATTGGAAGATAGAGTACATGGCGCCAGTTCCCTGTGGAATTCAAGATGAGTTGAGCAGCAAAGGGACCAACTATAACACCGATGCCAAATGCACTATAAAGATAATTTATATTAGACGCTCTTTTTGTCTCAGGACCGCAATTGCTCATTATAGTAGTGGAGTATGTGAATATCAAACCATTCATTATTCCCCCTACTAAAAACGAAAAGAATACCATTGCATAATTCCATGCCACGCTAAAACCCGTAAGTGATAGGGCACAAATCAAAGTACCGAGGGTCAAAACCCTACGAGGCTTTGATAAACGCCATGCAATGGGACTTAGCAGCATACCAATGAGGCCACCAATAGCATAACTAGATGAAAGAACTCCTGCCATTGTCTGACTCACACAAAACTCCATCATCACATTATCTATAATAGGGCCCAAGATTATCATTACTATCCCTGCTCCAAAAATTGTCCAAAAGAGCCCAACTGCAGCAGAGTTTGATAATGACCCTTCTATTCTCTCTTCCACGAAATACATCCTCTCCTTAACCTACTATCAATAAATAACATCCTCTTCAGCAGCGATCAAATTATAAGACAGAAGCATCGCCAAAGAGTAAACTGAAAAATTAGCATCTTCTATAAGCCCAGAACTACACATCCTCTCTAGGATATCCATATTTATATCATGTTGCTTCTGCATTTCCTGGCTTTTTCTACTATACAAAACTAGCTTACCTTCATCAATAACATTAATGAGCTTTTCAATAAGTGACTTGGCTGATATCCTAAATCGCGCCTCATCTTCTATTTGGTAAGCCTCAAGGAGGTCTGCTGCAAAGCTCAGCATAACCTCTCTTTCATTATCAAAACCTTCAGACTTCCAGTAACTTTTATCAAGTAAACCTAACTCCCTTCTAAGCTTAGATAGGAGCTTTGAGAACCTTACTACTACCTCTAATTCAGGAAGAGAATTCAACCTATAGAACTCTCCTTCTACATTGCCGACCTTAGCAAGGCTCATAAGAATTCGCATATTCGCATGTCTCGAGACTTGCCCAGATAAGAGCTGTATGGCTTTGGGAACCAATTCTTCAGCTTCCCTGAACCTTCCAAGCGCTTCAATAGTGGCCACGATTACCCTTGCCTCCTGGGCATTTGCTAGCACACTTTTGAGTTCATCCCTTGCTTCATCTCCACCCAAGATACCAAGAGCCATTATGGCTTCTATACTAGAATTTTCTTCATCAATATGAGCTCGAAGATATTCTATTATAGGACCCACAGCACTAACATCGCCTATCTCGCCAAGAGCTCTAAGTATATCAGAATCATGAGAATATCCTGGATCCTTGAGTCGGGTTATAAGTTCAGGTACTGCGTCACGAGATTTTAACTCTGCTAGTGCATTAATAGCCTCCCGACGTACTTCTATAGAGGAATCGTCCAGCGCTTTGATGACCCTCTCAGAAGCCACGGGGCTTTTCGCCAGTCCCAACCCCTTAACTCCTTCAGCCCTTGTTGAAGCCCTAGGGCTCTTTGAAGAAAAAATCATACCTTTAAGGAGAGCTACCGGGGCCTTTGTCTTCATCTCACCTATAAATTCCTTGAGACCAATGGCACTTTCCTCTTTAAGCCTCTTGAGAAGAGGTAGAAGAAAAATAAAAAGTATAGCTTGCCCAAGATAAAGGATACGCAAGTAATCAATGCTAACTCCCAAAAATTGAAAGCCTTTATTCGCTACAAATGCTGCCAAGTAACCGCCAATTATAGGAGCTACAAGTCCAATACTACCCTGTACAGTACTATAAAAAGCCATATACGAAGCCTTTCTTTCGCCCTGTGGTAAAAGACTATAATACATATTATTAGCAGCTATACCATAACCAGCTGAAAGAATAGCCCCTACTGCCACTACCGGAAAGAGGAATGTATAGTTTTGAGGAGTGGCTAAAATAAGCGCTATATTTCCTATTACAGCCCAAATAAGGCCTATTGTCAATGCTGGCTTATTTCCATACCTATTTATTAGATATCCCCACGCAGGATATGTTATCAATGCAGCAACATTAGCTACTGCGGTAAGAAGTGCCAGAGTAGAATAGGGCATATAAAGAACCTTAAGATAATAGACATTAGTAAACGGTGCCATAAGATTAGCAGCAAGAACCCAAGAATTAAAGAACACAGTAAAAGCCATAAAGTCTTTATCCTTAATTATATCTCGGTTCCCACTACGAGAAGTACTATCTTTACTCCGCTGTCCTAAAGACAGATCATAAAACGGTAGTTTTTTGAGAAAGGTATGTCTTGCAAAGGCTATTGGCACACTTAAACCGTATGCTATAAGGAACCCTTTACATCCTATAAATAGATCAAGGAGGTAACCTACAGCAAGACCTGATATGACAGATGAAGTAACTGTGATCAGGTTTTGTTTAGATATAAAAGCAGCTCTAAGCGATGGGGAAACAAGTTCCACATACCAAGAATTAGCGATAGGAGCGCTCAAAGCTGCAATAAAATTCGCTGTCCCTACAGTAAAGAGAATAACCCTTACAGCACGATCATGTGTAAATAGGAGACCAATTATAGCTAATGTAGCACGGAGCACCCATGCTATGTTCTGAGAAATTATCCACCACCTTTTTTGATTAGATACTCGACGTGAGATGTTTAAAGCGATAAGTTGAGTCATGGAACCAATATATGCAAGCGCGCCAAGGAATCCGATTTGACGATCATTAGCCCCTAGCTCAAGGAGTAGACCGGTTAAAACCATCCCTCCAACAAGATTAGTCCAGATAGAAGCACCACCCTGATAGCATAACCAGAGACTAAGCCCACTAGCCCTCTCAGCTCTCGTAAATTCCCTTTTATTCTCAGCCTGTATCAAAACCCTTCTCCCCTTCTTCTATAATATCGCTAATACTAATATTTTCGTTGTTCCTCTAAGGATTCCTCCTCATAAGTTTAAAATCTTCTTGCCCCCTCCTTATAACCATGTAAAGAACATTTTTGAATTCTTACTTAACATTCAAGAAAAAATAAGGTATAATATAGACGGAAAGTAAGATATCTAGTTGTATAGGAGGGACAACTATATTATGAAATGCCCAAATTGCCAAAGAGAGATCATGCTTGCCAAAATTTGCCCCTATTGTAGCACTCGAATCAAAGTTAAACCACGAGGGAAAAAGAAAGTTACCCCGTTTAGAAAAGTACACCATAAAGACCAGGGCAAACGAGGAGAATTCAAAGGCCGAATTAGAAACGAAAAAACGGCCCAAGAAAGAATGGAGTTTACTCCTATTCAACTCACTCTCGAATATATGAAGGATCCAGCTGTGCCATTTTCGAAGAAATTAACGATAATAGGAGCAGTAGCATACATCCTGTCACCTATAGATCTTATCCCAGCATTTCTCTTCCCCCTGAGTATCTTAGACGATGCAATCGTTATAGGTTATCTTCTACGTACACTCTCTTTTGAACTTACAAAGTATAGGGCTGGTTATTATTGATTGTCTTCAACTATCATAACTTCGTCGCCTACATATTTTCTCTGTATATCCAGATTCCTTAAAAGCCTTACGAGGTTCCTCTGGTACTCCTATATCCCTACGTACTTCATATAAAAGTTCATTAACATCAGTATTAAAAGCATCTTTTAAGATCTCTTCAGCACCAATTATATCTCCAGATTTACGAGCATCTTCAAGTGCATCTCTATCCACAAGAAGCGCTTTAGCATAAGCTGTCTGTATATTTTCAACTGATTGGATCATAGCTTCAATCTTCGGTTTCAGATTATGACTTTGATCTATCATATAGGCAATATCAGAGTCAACAGTTGGATCATTTTCAGCTGCTACTAGCTCATTGAAGATGAGAAATAACTCATGTGGGTTTATTGACCCCACGGTAAGATCATCATCAGCATATTTTTTGCTGTTAAAATGGAACCCACCTAACTTACCTTCGTCCAACAAAAATGCGACTAAGTGTTCGATGTTAGTACCCAAAGGATGATGACCTAAATCTACCAAAGTCTTAGCCTGAGGGCCTAATTTCATAGCTATTACTGTTGCCATCCCCCAATCTGCCAGATCAGTATGGTAAAAGCTGGGCTCAAAGGTCTTATACTCAATCAACATCTTCATATCAGGTTCTAGCTTCTCATAGACTTGACCTAAAGACTCTTCCATCCACTTCTTCCGCTTTCGAAAATCCCCTTGTCCAGGATAATTTGTTCCATCAGGGAACCAAAGGCTAAGGAGTTTAGAGCCAGTCTCTTTCATTATGTGTATACATTCTATCATATGATTTACTGCCTTCTCCCTCACCTTAGCATCTGGGTGGGTTATGCTTCCCAGCATATAATCATCATCCTGAAAGAAATTAGGATTTATTGCGCCAATTCGAAGGCCTAAAGATTCAGCGAAATGCACAAGGCCCTTCCAATCATCTACCATATCCCAAGGGATATGCAAAGCAACACTATGTGTAATACCAGTATATTTGTGAACCTGAGCCGCATCCTCCAACTTCTCGTAAATATTACGTGCTGCTCCGGGTTTCTTGAATACAAAAAAACGTGTCCCAGAATCACCGTATCCCCATGATGGAGTCTCTACCTTTTGGGCCTTTAAACGTTCCTTTATATCTAATCTCATAAAAATCGCGCATGGAACCCCCCGACTTTAGTCTAAAGGGGAATGCGCCGCCTCCTTTCACACAATATATTACTTACTATTTCTAAGTGGTCTTTGCCAATAAAGTAGCAGGCTCAGAAGTCACAACCCTATAGGCCTGTTTCCTCATCAGCCTGCCCACTTCAATCTCTTTAGTCTTTATAAGAAATCACGACGCTCTATCGTCTTTCGTATTTGAAGGATTTGTGGAATAGGTTTCCTTTGATTTTTCTGAAGATGCAGCCTTTAAATAGGAGTCACTTCTATAATCTGTATTATGAAACCCGTCACATTTGTAAATAATAAATGGATTTGAACTTATAAGTCGTTTAACTGAACCTCCACAGGTAGGACATGCCTTCAAAGGTTCCTCTGTAATACGTTGATGTATTTCGAATTTACCACATTTTTTGCAAGAATAATCATATATAGGCATTTCTATCTCTGGCATGAGGAACTTATAAACACTCCCTTAGAAGTGCCAGACTCTAACTCCTTTCACTATATACTTTCTTATCCTATATTAACATTCTACCTCATAACAGTCAATACTTTAAAACCTAATCTTACCTGATACCATAGCAGCTAAATCTTCCTTGAATTCATCCTTCGAGCCTACAGAAGCATCTACTGATACCGGGCCAAGATTTATACCTGCTCCTAGTGTTATAAGTCCCTCACCATTAGCTGGCATGGATTTACCAGCTCGAAGAGATATTCCATTAAAGAGCAGTCTCTTTTCTAATCCAAAGTATAAGCTACCATCTCTCTCCATATCCGCGGCAAGGGTTGTTCCGATGTATGGTACATCCACGGCAACTCCTGCACGTACAAGAGCATCAAAACGTTCTTGACTAGAGGCGGTATAAGAGTTAACTACTTCCTCTTCTCCTGTCTCAGCATTCTTACTGGAAGAAGTAATAGATTCTCTCCATGTCATGTTACTAATAAGATCTCGTATCATAAGACCTATGGTAATTGAATCTGTAAATTTAATTCGAATTCCCATATCTGCGCTATAACCAGTTCCTCGCGCATCCACCCAGTCTACATTATAGGTAGATTCTCCTGTAGGCACTACATCATAATTATACCTTCGGCCTTCAAGAGCTTTAAAATTTAATCCTACTGAGATAGCGCCTAAATTCCACTTCGGACTAGTGACCTTTCTGGCAGTGGATACTGTATAGGCCAAAATATACTGTGCTTTCCCATCAGCCTTATTATCCTCTTCAGCCGTGAGAAGGACCTGCCCAGAGGCTATTATCCCAGCACCGTAGTTCCCCATGCCAAGTCCTAGTATAGCAGCCATACTCACCTCTGCGTTCCCAGGAGAGTCAAGTATATCCCCGCTCGCCACCTCATTGAACTTCTCCCAACTCGTCCTAGTAGAAGTATGAATGCCAACAGAGGGACTGAGGCCCATATGTGCTATCTCGGTTAATCCTGCTGGATTCCAATAGATAGCGCTTGCATCATCAGAGATAGCAGTAAAAGCTCCTCCCATTCCCGATGCCTTTGCATTGATGTCCACAGCATATATGGGAGCGGTAAAGGTTAAAATCAGAATCATGACTATGAACAGAAAACTTTTCTTCATCTAAATCGAGCGCCTGAGAACCCCGTCTTTATAAGGCGGGCAAAAATGCGCCCCTCCCTCCTTCTGTAAAAGTTCTAATCTTTTATAAGTTATTCGACATAAGATAGGTTTTATCCTGCATACATAGAGACGGTAATATCATACATAATAAAAAAAACCTATTCTAAAAGGTTTCCCTTTTAAAATAGGTTGGGCTGACGTCATTTGATCATATGCTCCATATCGGATAAAATATATTCTCACGCACCCTCCATCTCTCCGAATCTCTCGTAACAGAAGGTATCACTCTCTAGAAAACTCCCAAGAACCTTCCTTACTTTAATCCTCTCTCTTCGACTTTAGATTATAGAACTTTACTATTAAACGATCAAGTTCTTGACTTACGGACAATACATTCTCTCTTCCTTTCTGAGTATCGACGCCATATAAATTTTGAAGTTTTGCTCGTAACTCTGTGATCCTCTCTACCAAACTGTGAAATTCCCATTCCTTCATGGACTTACCGCTCCTCTCCGCTATAACTTGAAGAAATAAGTTCTCATGAGGGAGAGAGGCTCGAGCTATACTCAAATGACATCAGCATGGGGTAATAAAAACTTTTTAATATTAAAAACCAATATTTTAAAGAACTTCTAAAAAGAGAATGACCTGAAATTATATTAAGCTGCTTTAGGAGTGAATTTCCATATTCGATAATATATTCTATGTCAAGGAAGGGAATTTTGAAAAATCTACTTCATCTATTATAACGGAACAGTTTTTACATAAATGTAACGTTTCATATATATAAGTTTTTTGATAGATGTACGGTATGGTAAGAATAATTGCGTTAATTTTCTAGATGTTTTCAAAGGAGTACGAGGGATATATAAGCACTACCCCTCACACTCCCCTACTATTCTAAAATCAAATTCGTTTAAAATTCAAAGAAGAGACCTCCGTAAATGCCACCCACTGAGCCCGCCGAAAGTCCTCCTATATGTGTATAGCCAAGTTGAAGTGAATATCCACTCTGATTTAGAAACTCATCTAACTTATAGTCGATTTCAGCTGCAAGAACCCATCGCTCCGCTGCGGTACCAAAGCCCGGTGCAAATAAAGCATTACACGATAAACCCCCGCCTATTTCTTGGCTTGCAATAAGTCCGGCTACTGGGAGTGTAATAGATGTCCCTTCGCTGCTTAAGAAGCCCAATCCCAGAATCGCAGCAACTGAAGGAAGATCTCCATTGGTTTTATAGAGTTCGTAGTTAACATAAACGCCAATGGCTGCTGAATTCGTAATTGAACCTATCTTAGGCAATTTCGCTGCGGCAAACCCTATAGCCATGTCTTCGTTAGTAGCTGTTTGAGCAATAATACCGTAGGATACGGCTTCTCTCAAACCTGCTATCATAAGGTTGACCGAATTCTCACCCTTAACTATTGTTGCAGATGGCATTGCTACGACACCTGATGCTACTAACAAAAGAGATACAAATATTAACGCTGTTGCCAATAATGTTCTTCTCATAATCCGTCATACACCTCCTCGTTTTACCTTAATAAGGATAAAAATGTATCCTTATTGAATGTATTTTCGACATTAAAATGAAAAGTCCTTCTTTATAGTAGCCCCGCATTCCAAAAAAACTTATTTTCGACAAAAAAATTTATAATCAATTATTTTTCGACATTAGAACCATAAACTCCACGCTAAAATTCAGATTTTAATACTCAATTGAAATCTAAATTTACTAGGCCTAAAATCTTGAGGTTTCTTCCATGCATTTAAAATTCGTTCCAAAGTAAGTTTAGATTCAGTAAATTTATCATATAACCAGTCGCTTTCTTTCAGCCTTTTACTTTCTGGACAGTAAAATGAAATTTGTAGCAGCTCATCGTAGTATAATGCTCCTAATACTAAAAAGAAGGGCCCAGCATTTATGCGTTCTATCTCTGGTTTTACGAATTTCCCTTGTTTTACTATACACCTATCCCACTCCTGAATATTATCACAGAGTATGAGAAGGAATGTTAAAGGAGAGGCAATAATGTCTAGATCCCTAAAAGTCTCCACATTCTCTTCATTATGCAAAGAGATAGCCTGAAGAGCTTCCCATAGTATTATATTATCAATGCTGATATCAGAGGACTTTGACTCCTCATATGGTAACGAAGAGATTATGCTTGCCGCAGACCAAAGCCCATGATCAAAGACAGCCCTATTTAGTCTCTCCTTATCTTGTTCACCCTCGAATTCACCTTTAAAGATAGAATGACGTAAAAGCGGCTCATATAAATCTCTGTTATCTGCTAAGAACGAACTCATAAGAAGTCCTTTTAATTCCCTGTTTACTGCTGTGCATAATCTCTCTTTATCCGGCTCAGACGTTCTTGAAATATTATTAAGAAAATCACCCCAGATATGATATGAAAGATTTCTGCAAAGTCCAAGCATATCAAGGATCATCTTACCATCAAAGGTTATGCTACCATGAATATTTACATATGTAGAAATGAGATGAGCTAAAGGATACCCTACATCATGCAATAAAGATGTCAAAAGCCAGGTTTGGTAGACGTGCTCCTCTTTTAAAGATGAAACATCAAATCCTTGTAAATCATACTTAGCCTTTAGAGCTCTTAAAAAATACTGAGCCATGGATTCTTCTGAATTCACCCTTATCTCTAAAAGGCGTAATCCTAGGCTCGCTACATATATCTGGTGTCTACAATGATCCCTACTTCTCTTTTGCGTTAGATAGGAAAAGATATCCACCTCACTGCTTCTTCTAATTAAATGTGAAACTCCTCTAAGCCACCAATAATCTGCATCTCCTATAAACCATTGCCATATCTCATATGGCAATTGCGGAGAGATTTCTTGCCACATAGGACCAAAACCCATCTTCTCATGGAGATAAGTAAGGCTAGATTTCCTATTTATCCAGAGCATCTCAGCATAAGGGCAAACATCTTCTCTTTCACTATCTATAATAGATAATTGCGTTACTTCATCTATCTTTTCAGTTATGCGACGGATACGATCGATCATACGTGGAGAAAAACCTTGGTGCAGAAAATGACTTTGACATTCTGTACATAGATTATTCTTCATGGAAACAAATCCTGAATTCATTGATTTTGCAGATGAGCGAATACAGTCTTCCACATCACACATCTCATTAACCAATAAAAAGATAGTCACTACCCTGAAAAGAGTATAAAACCAGTGAAGGAAAGTATCATCTTCTTCCCCAGTGGGTGGCTTCACAATAACCATCTTTTCCTTTAAATATATATGGAGAAAATCTTCTAAAAAGTCGCATTCCTTTCCTTTCTCAGAATTTACCATGCTATCAAAGTCTGCAATAGTAATAATTATATCATAATTGCTATACTCACCAGTTTCCTTTAAGTACAGCGTATAGGAATTTATATCACACATCAAGGAATCAGGAACCTCTTTATACTCTCTAATTCGTATATTAATAATATCATCTTTATCCTTTTTTAATAAAATTCCCAAATACGAAACAGCCTTATTAAGAGTCCTGTAATCACCCTTTTGAGTTATTACAATGCAAATATTCATTTTTTCATCACCCCAATATTTTACGTAAAAAGAAACGGTCGTAATATAAAGCGACCGCAGAATCTTCTTTACATAATATATTCAATTTAAAGTCAATGGGTGATAATTTCTAAAAACGAAAGCCTGCGGCTAACGACATATGTAGGTTCCTAGTAAAGGCCTTTTTTACATTAAGGCGAACATAAGACCGATTACCCAGATTAAATTGAATAGTTCCAGTATAAGCCCATGTCATACCTAGAGGCGAGAGTTCCTCTATTATGATCCCGTCCTCTCGCCCCCACCATACCACAGAATCAGTTAGACAATTCATCAAATCTACACCTACGTTAAATCTAATACTATTAGAAAGTTCTTTTTTAAATCCTACCCCTGGGCTCCAATAAATTGTTCGATACATACTAGAGTCTGGAAACATTATTGCTAATTGAGTGGCTCCAAAGGAAAGGTAAAAATTTTCTGTAAAATAGCTCTTGACCTTTCCATTCATGATTCTTACATTAACGATCTCACCTGTTTCATCAGTAAAATAATATGTTGCATCTCCACTTATATTCATCCTCGAAGAAAGATCTTTACTAAAATGCATCTCCAGATCAAAATACTCAGGAATTTTTCCAACCATTAAACTACCCATAAAAAGATCAACACCATAGTCATCTCCAGGAGACCATTCTCTGTATGGCTTAAGGAACCCGTTCTTCTCCATATAATTATAGGCTATCAACCCAACAGCAGCCCCACAAAGATCACTAATAAAATCTGCGCCATCAGACATACGCTCTATGGTACTAAAGTATTCTTGGATAGCAAATTCATCTATAGCAGCTATGGCTCCAGTAGTCAACATGACATTTGTATTGTCAGCTCCTCCAAAATGCTTTAATAACATAGATATTAGCACAAATGATCTGAAGTGGACTATCTTATCGTAGCCTATAGACTGGGCCTCACTAGTTCCAACAAGTGTACTGAAAATCAAGAGTACACAAAATATTAATACGAGACACCTTTTATAAGTCATTTTATCACCTCTATAGCTATGGGGTCATTGTCATAAGCTCTCTTGCAATTTCGGGGTATTGAGCAACAAACCTGAGTTCAACATCGGTTAAAGGCTTCTGAGTATGCACGTTAGCATACCTTACAAGCTCAAGTATTTGTTCAGCTTCTTTATCGCTTTTAAATTCAAGTTCTAACTTATTATAGACATTTCTAAAACCCTTGATGCCGCTATATTCACCTACTGTTATACTACGACCGGTTTCAACGATCTCTGGCTCTCCCCTACCTAATTCTTCAAAATCAAAGAGTTCATAGTTACGACGATCCTTTAATGCACCATCCACATGAATACCCGACTCATGTGCAAAAGCATTTGCTCCCACACCAGGTTGATTAATTGGGATCGGAACTCCAAAAGCATACGATGCATACTTAGCTATTCTCCATGCCTGTGAAAGATTTATCCTTTCGTCTAGAAGACTCAATTCGCCGAGACCAGCAGACTTTTTAATAGCAAGTATGACTGAAACAAGATCTGCGTTCCCTGCGCGCTCACCCATTCCATTCACAGTAGTATTTATATAGGCATCTACACCTTTTTCTACTGCACCTTTAGCTCCAGCTACGGAACAGGCCACAGCCATGCCTAGATCATTATGGCAGTGAAGCTCTATTGGCATCTTTGTTTCCTTTGCCAATAACTTGATTCTTTCATAAATAGTAAATGGGTTATCATAGCCTAGCGTATCGCAATATCTGATTCGATCAGCTCCAGCTTCTTTAGCTGCAATAGAAAATTCTATTAAATAATCCATATTAGTTCTAGATGCGTCTTCAGCATTTACTCCGATAGAGAGAGCTCCTCTCTCTATTGCTAGCTTAACAGCATCTACCATCATATCGATTATATCTTTTTGGGTCTTTCTCCCTAAAAACTTTCCACGAATCATCTGGTCAGAAGTTGATATAGAGAGATTTAAATGCTTCAAATTTGTTCGGTCAAATGCGACATTTACATCTTCCGAGATGGCACGTACCCAGCCACCTAATCTCATAGGACTTATTACTCCCATTTCAGCCAGTCTTAGATTAGCATTTAGATAGTTGGATTCGTGTCTAGTCACTGGGAAACCAAACTCACTTTGAAAGATCCCCATATCATTGAGGTAAAGATTTATTATGGTCTTTTGCAGTTTAGCTAATCCCAATCTAGAAGTTTGAACACCATCCCTATTTGTCACATCAACGATGTGTATTTTTCCCAAATTATTCATACAACCTTTATACTCCTTCCTTCTAGTTACACCTATTAAGGGTTCCGTATTATTTCTACAAAAACTTTAAAAATCCTTCTTAAAAGATAAAATATTTTAAAAAGTAAGGCATGGTTCATTTTGTTCTAAATGTGACTAGTTAACTAGTTTACACTTATATATCTACAGTAGGACACACCTATAAATGTATATATACCTTTATAGGTGTGCTGTATGGAGACATATAAAAGCACTAGCTTTTAAACCAATTTAGATCCTTAAAATGAACCATGCCAAAAGTGGGTAGTGCATCCTTAGATTAGATTTATGCTCCGCCCTGTCTCAGTGGTAGACACTTTAGCATCTTTATTCTCATTTTCATACTCTTTTAATTCATCTATATTTGCAACCACCTTATGGTATGCTTCGATGTATTGATCTATTAAATCTTCACACGGTTCTTCAAAACGTGGCGCTAACATAAAGGTATTATCTCTAAGGTATTCTGTAACAGGTAGACTAGGTACTTTATCCACCATTGGAGCTTCAACATGTGAGCACTTCCCTGGACAACCCTTTCCATACGGAACACCTTCTGTAAAAAGAGGGGCTTCATGTAAACGTCCATATCCACACTTACCGCAGATCACTCCTTCTGCTTTAAGAGCACTGAGGAACGTTATCAATGATACTCCCTGGAGTTTTGTTTCATCATATATAGTATAATGATAAGAATATATTCTCTTTCCCTTTGGTAATACCTTTTGTATCTTTATACAATCTATATCCTTTAATCCCTCTTCAAGGTACTTGCCATTTGTATCCCGAATGTAATTTCGTTCTTCCAACTCATCCAACTGTTTGCTTGCAATAGCTATACCTATCGGGTGAGTCCTATGCTTAAATCCTAGGCCTGTCAGACTATATTTCCTATATTTAGAATCTTTAGGTAACCCAGATAGTCGTTCATAATGTCCTAAAGCAATGGCCCGCTCATAGTATTCTCTATTATTGGTGGTAAGTACACCGCCCTCGCCTGCCGCCATCACCTTCGACCCCTGAAGACTGAAGCATGCGACATCTCCAAGGCTCCCGATTTTCTTTCCGTTCCATTCTGAACCATGAGCATGAGAAGCATCTTCTATAACTGCGATACCGTTTTCTCTTGCTATCTCTAAAATAGCATCCATATTAGCTGGGTTACCCCATACGTGCACTACCATTATAGCTTTTGTCCTTGGGGTTAACCGTCTCTTTATATCCACCGGATCTATACAATATGTATCAGGATCAACATCACAAAAAACAGGGACACCATGAGCAGCAATAATCGGAGCAGCAGAAGCCCAAAAAGTATATGAAGGTACAAGAACTTCATCGCCTGGTCCAACGCCTACTGCAAAGAGAGCCTCATTTATAGCACAGGTCCCACTAGTGCTTGCTAAAGCGTATTTTGTTCCGATATACTCAGCAAACTTTGCTTCAAAGTCCTGTACTAACGGAGATGAGGAGATCTGTCCCTTTCTCATGAGTTCAACGGCTGCCTCAATCTCTGCTTCAGAGACAACTGCACGAGCTCCTACCTCTGAATAATTAATAGTTACGGCCTTTTGACCACCTCTTAATGCTAAATCACTCATAAGTTTCTCCTCCTAATTTTATTATTAATACGTTATAGATACTTTGTAATCTTTACAAATTATCTATACACACACTTCATCCTCTACAACTATTATACTTTTGTTTATAGATTAAGGCAAGGGCTGAATCATCAAGTTTTAACCTAAAAATGAGATTTTCTCTTTAGCTTCTCATCTTTACTATTGAAAAGTTCATGTTTTCGTAAAAAAACGCAAAATTCCTCAAGAGAACCTCGGAAATCCGGCTCATATTGTGGAGCCCCCCTATCGATCAACCAATCCTCTATTAAGAATGTCTTAATACCAATGACTGATGCGCTCATATCTTCCTGCATATCGTTTCCCACCATTAAGGTCTCTTCAGGATCAGCACCTATCATATCTAGGATTTCTTCATAGTACTCTACATTGGGTTTACAAAAATGCATATTTTCATAACTGGTTATGATTTTGAATTGAAAATCGCTTATTCCAGCCCAGTGCATGCGTTCGAGTATTGCTACCATTGGAAATACTGGATTTGTAGCGATTATCGCATCCATTCCCCTATCCCGAACCTCTTTTAAGATAACACGTGCTAACAGGTTACTCCCTCCACAGTATTCTCGTAACTTCGGGAAATCCTCCTCATAAAAGGTGGAGAAAAGAGGTTCCCATATAGAACGTGAGGTGTCTACCTGTGAAAGAAAGTACTCAAAAAAAACTTCTTCGTTAGTCCTTTTCGGATTCAAATTGTTTATCATAGCATCAGTAGCTTCTAAGATTAAATCGATGAGACGCTTTGGTTCTATAAGATGAGCACACTTCTCCCCGAGACTTCGTAAATATGGCTTTAAAAACATTTCCATATCAATGGGAAGGAGAGTCCCATCCAAATCAAAAAGGATGGTCTTTATCATAGAAATCACGCATGGCCCCTGACTTTGTGCTGGTAAGGAGATGCGCCGCCTCCTTTAATATGATCTGCTTAAAACTTTGATTCGAGTATGTAAAGCAAAGCATTTTCCAAAATTGTACCATATAAGGAGCATTTAGTCAAGTTCACCCCTAATTCAATTCGGAAAGCGGATACAAAAAATAGGAAAATAGGCCTCCTATGTTATAATTAAAGTGTGCAAAAAACCAAAGGATGCCTGCAACCTAATGATAACACAAATGGTAGAATCAAGTCAAGTAATAAATCAGGTAAAAGACAGAAGACCTAGAAGAGAACGTCGTCTTGATATACTAGCCGAAAGAAAACGCCCAAAGAAAGCCATGAAAGAAGCCAAAAGGAACAATATGGCTGTTGATTCTGATAATATTACTGTAACCAATAATGTATTCTCTAACCCTTACCCATCTAAGCCCACCGTGTTAACATAGTAACCTCTAGCCCAAAAGCTATTACCTTTGTATTCGCATAGTCTTCTAAGTATATATCCGATTTCTTTTCTTAATCTTCCATAGACAGTCTTCCTTCTATATTTCGGAATCCAAACAACATGATACTTACATTCCCACACCGTATGTGATAACTTATTACTTGACATCATATTCTCCTTTCTTTATTCTTGGCAGTGTTCGTAACACTATCAATTATAATTGAGGAGAATATATTTTCAAATACTACGGCATAGCCGGGGGATTAGCCTTTCATTTAATTTGAGTTTAGCTTCACTATTCTCAAGCCTTTAAAAAAGCAAAAATAAAGGTTTGGTTTCGCATGCCCTAAAATAGAGCATTCTTTGCCTTTATGTGCCATAATCTTCAATTTAGAAAGTATAAAAGGCTTCGAAACATACCGCTATATCTAAACGGGTTTTATTGAAGAGAAGTCAACGCTTTTTAAATTACTTTCCGATTTCGGGTTCATATAAGAAAACTGGCAAGTTTCGTAATATTTAATCTGAAATTAGGGAAACTAAATAGGGAAGACAACTCTAAAATTGAAAGGGGGCTAAATAATGGCTAGAATATTCAAAACCAAAGGTATGGAGGCAAACGAAAAACTATATTTTACAGGTAGCGTGCTTGGGACAATCTCCATAATAATAGGCATAGTACTATGGATATACGGTAAGACCCGTATCATGACATTTGAAGTTTTCTCTTTTATACCTTTGCTATGGTTTGGAATAGGGTTCATTATGGTAGTATTCTTCTCTTTAGGATATCATTTTCGCCCATTCTCAAAGGATGCACAGGGAAAAATGGAAAAACTCTTTTCAAAGATACCTAATTCTTGCTATGTTATAAAGGACTTTGAGTTCATAGAAGAAAAAACTCAGGGAAAGAGCATTTGCATCGATTACCTTGTTATTAATCATAGTGGGATATTTATCATCAAAACTATCAGTACCTGTAAAGTAGTAGATGTGGCACATAGCAAAAGAGAATGGGAACGTAAGAAAACAAAAGGGTGCCATAATGTAGAAAAGAAGGATCTTTGCAGTCTTACATACGAATACATGGGCTACAAGAAAGCACTCCGTGCTTTCCTAATCAAATACAAACATAATATTCTCACATTTGCACCGGAAAAACTTCATTCCATACGTATAGAACCCTTTATAGTCATAACTGACGATGATTATATGAAAGAAAACAGAGAACACTCAAAAAAGAGAGAGCTTGCTACTCCAGTCCTAACCCTTGAAGAATTTAGGGAAAGACTTTTAAAGAAGGAACCCCTCTCTTCCCTTTCTTCAAAAGAATCTCTTAATCTAGGTTGTTTTCTAAGGCGATGCGACTTTCTCCTATAGTATTTCATTAAACACTTTACAAAAGCAGCGTTGGAGTTCCTGTAAATCTTCATATTTGCTAATTGCTTTTCTATAAGACCTATATCATCAAGAACAGATACTATACGTTATAGAAGGGGGATTCCCTCCCCCTTTAATTCCTACGGATAACTATTTTCGTCCAAGTGCTCATAGTGGTTTAAAATTAATCTAGAGCTATAGGAGACAAAGCAGGAGAATACAAAGCAATTATATAACCCATTGTCTTCTTACTCCGTCATACTTTTTATATAAAATCCCCTCTGATAAAGAAATATCAACATAGCTACTTCCAGGATCTATAATCTACCTGCACATGCTAAAATAAAAGTGATTTAAAACCTATATAATGTGGCTTCACGTATAAAAAGCTTAAGACAACAAGATCTTTAACATAGAGGGGAGTATGCTCTCTTCAATTATACATAGAACATACTCCCCTCTTTCAATAACTAAGATATCTACATCTTAGCAATGGTCCGAACCTCATTTATAAATTCATCACTAGAAGCAACAACTCCTTCCAGTTCTTTTGAAAGTTGTATAAAGGTTGAATTTGCCTCCTGGGTTTGAGCTGATATTTCCTCGGCAGCAGATGATATCTCCTCAGTAGAGGCTGAAACCTCTTGTGCGCTAGATGCCAGAATTTCTGCAGTACGAACTACTTGCTCTACATCTCCAACTAACTTATTTACAGCCTCAGAGATGAGTTCGAAGACCTCTTTCACAGTATCACCAAAGACATCGTCATCACCAGATCCAGTTAAGATATCTTCAACTTCATCTGCTGCTACAGTAATACCAGTAATTATATCGCGTATCCTCACAGTAGCATTTCTACTTCCTTCTGCTAGCTTTCTCACCTCATCAGCTACTACTGCAAAGCCACGTCCATGTTCTCCGGCTCTAGCAGCCTCTATTGCTGCATTTAAAGCCAAGAGATTTGTTTGATCAGCTATATCTAAGATAACATCGGATATTTTAGTTATTTCTTTCATGCGATCCTGAAGCTCAGTTATGGAGCGAGCACTATCTTTAAGGATATCCTCCCCATCCTTTATTATTTTTACAGTATCCTCCAGCCTTCCATGTGCCTCATGACCTAGCGTCAAAAGTTCCTCAGATTGTCCAGCTAGTTCCTCCATAACCCTTGATATCTCTTGTATTGATCCAGTTATTTGACCCACAGATGCAGCTGACTCTGAGGCTCCTTTTGTTATTTCTTTCAAATTCATAGTTGTAGTTCCTAAACGTTTACTGAGTTCCTCACTATTTACATTAATACCTTGTAGTATCTTTCGAAAGCCTGAAACTAGCTCATTTATCGATTGAGCCAAAGCTCCTATTTCATCTTCAGAATTTATATGGATTGAGCCTGTAAGGGCACCTTGAGAAACTTTCTTTGTGAAACCATATAATCTTTGAATAGGCATAGCTACCTGCGACTGAGTGATAAAAAATCCAAAAACAGATAGAAAAATAGTCAGGATTGCTACGATTAGCTCTATAATTAATGTTCTTGCCTTCCTTTCCTGGATATTCTCTGCAAGAAGATTATTGACATTATCTATATCTAGTAGGACTTGCTCCCCAGCGTCAATTATAACCTGCTCTTCAAGGGAGTTGAAGTTCTCCCATCCTTCTGTAACTAGTTTTGTGAGGAGCACCTTAAAAGTCTCCCAACTGGCATCTAAAGATTCTAATCCCTCGTTTACTTCAGGATCCTTCTGCGCTGGAATCTTCCATTCCTTGTGTCCAAACATTAATGCATTGATTACAAAGCCAAAGTCACTCATCTTAGCATCTAGAGAATTTATATCCACATCATCTATGTGCCCAATAGAAATTAAAAGTGTGCTTCTTGTCATTTCTTCAATTGATATTCGCTCTCGTGTAACTAAATTCATTACACGTTCATCGCTATTAGCATATTGCAATAAAAGAAATACAATACTTCCAAGATTTAAGAGAATAAAGAGAGAGAATATGAGCCCTAACTTTACTCTAATATTCAAAAAGTTCACAGTTCGGTCTTGACTAGTTTCAGCAGTATTTACCACTTGTAGACCTCCTTTAGTCTTAAATAGAAAATTCCCATTCCCAACTCAAAGCCTGGGAACGGGAAAATACGGAGCCGGAAAACAATCGTCTCCTCTGATTCTCCGGCAACCGGCTATCATAGTTAGAGCACTAACTGTAGACCCACGGCTTTGCGTCCTCACCTTTCGATGAGTTTGCCTTTATCGGATTTTAGGAAAAACAAGGAGTTAGTATTGGTATATATTTCGACATAAAACTTTATTTTCCTTCAAAAAAAGAAAACTTTTATATTATTTTCCAAGAGTCTAATTATCAAGTTCTTCTCGAAAGCTCCTCACAAATTTAGAGATCTTATTCAAACTTTCCTTTTCGCCCTCACCAGAAGTAAGAGAGCTTTCCAGCATATCAACGATGGCGCTCCCTACTATAATGCCATCGGCTATTTTCCCAACATGTGAAGCCATCTCAGGAGTTGAGATTCCAAACCCTACACATAAAGGTTTATCAGTAAACCTTCTCACCTTGGCCATGAACTCTTCAAATCCTGAGCAAAGAGATTGTCGCGCCCCAGTAACTCCTGTGAGGGAAACACAATAGATAAAACCGCGCGAGTGTTCTGATATAAGTTTAAGCCTCTTTTCTGTACTAGTAGGCGCTACGAGGAAGATGGTATCAATACCTTCATTCCACGCAGCTTCCTCAAAGAAAGATGCCTCCTCTGGCGGCAAGTCAGGAACTATGATCCCATCTACACCAGAACATGAGGCGGACTTAGCAAAATTCTTGATACCATAATTATATATACAATTATAATATGCAAGGAATACTATTGGGATATCTAAGTATCCCCTTATATCAGCCACTAAATCAAAGAGATCCTGGATATTAGTCCCATTTGCAAGACTTCGCTGAGCAGCGCGCTGAAGAGTCGGACCATCAGCAACTGGATCAGAATAAGGTATACCTATCTCTATTATGTCACATCCGCTCTCAGCAAGCGACTCTATAAGACCCTTCGTCATCTCTAAGGAAGGATTTCCTCCAGTTATAAATGGTATTAACGCTTTCTTTCCGTTCCTTCTCAACTCGTTAAAAGTACAACTTATTCTGCTCATATTTGAACCCCCAATACTTTCCCTACAGTATTTACATCCTTATCCCCTCGACCAGAGAGATTCACCACTATTATCTCCTCTTTTCCTAAAGTTGGCGCCAATTTCTCCACATATGCCAAGGCATGAGCGCTCTCAAGGGCAGGCACTATTCCTTCTAAAAGAGAAAGATGCTCAAACGCGGCCAAAGCCTCATTATCAGTAATGCATACATAAGTAGCCCTATTTGTTTCTTTGAGATATGAATGTTCTGGCCCAACCCCTGGATAATCAAGACCCGCAGAGATTGAATGGGCTGGTATTATTTGACCATCAGAGTCCTGAAGCAGGTAGCTGAGAGCCCCATGGAGAACTCCTTTAGAACCAGCATTGAGGGGAGCAGCATGTTTCCCAGTCTCTAAACCAAATCCAGCAGCCTCTACACCTATAAGTTTAACTGTAGTATCATTAACAAATGGATAGAAGAGTCCTGCGGCATTACTTCCTCCGCCTATACAAGCTACAAGATAATCTGGTAACCTGTGCTCAACAGCTATAATCTGTTCTTTTGTCTCTCTTCCTATCACAGACTGAAAGTTCCTTACCATCATTGGATAGGGATGGGGGCCAACCACTGAGCCAATAATATAATATGTATCCATGACATTAGTAACCCAATCTCGCATAGCTTCATTTGTAGCGTCTTTCAAGGTCTTACTGCCAGAGGTGACAGATCTAACTTCGGCTCCAAGAAGGCGCATCCTAAAAACATTCAAAGATTGTCTTTGTATATCCTCTTCACCCATGTAAATGACGCATTTCAACCCAAACATAGCAGCAACAGTAGCAGTTGCCACTCCATGTTGCCCTGCTCCAGTCTCTGCTATTATCCTCTTCTTGCCCATCTTCTTAGCTAACAAGATCTGACCCAAAGTATTATTTATCTTATGGGCACCAGTATGATTAAGATCCTCCCTTTTGAGATAAACTTTAGCTCCACCTAACTCCTGAGAGAATCTTTTTGCGTAATAAAGTGGAGTAGGCCTTCCAGAGTATTCACGAAGAAGTCTCTCGAACTCCTCTATAAAATTAGGATCCTCTCTAATTTCCTCATAGGCCTCCTCTAACTCCTCAAGGGCTGGTATTATCGTCTCAGGTACGAACCGCCCTCCAAACTCACCAAAATAACCTTTTCTATCGGGAATCATCTTCACTTCTCCTTACATTTAATATGAATTCAACTATCTTATTCTTATCTTTAATACCCTTTATTTCACTCTCCACTCCACTACTTACATCTACCCCATAGGGACTGAAAACTCTTATAGACTCTCTCACATTCTCTGGAGTAAGACCTCCAGCAAGTATAAGAGGGCCACAATCTTTAATGGAAAATGCCCGCTCCCAAGGGAATAGTTCACCTGTACCTCCTGGCTTGCCAGGCACATAAGTATCCAAAAGAATAGCATCTAAAGATCCCCTGTACTTCCCTACCTCCTCCCATAATCCATCTTCCTCTTCTCTCACAGCAAAGGCTTTAATGATCTTAAAAGTATTGAAGATCCTGCAATATTCTGGGGATTCATCTCCATGAAATTGTAGAGTATCTAGGCCTACATAACGAGATATTTCTTCGATCTTACGCGGCTCTTCATTAACAAAGACCCCTACTTTTGAGATAAATGGCGGAAGGATTTTTATTATACCTCTCGCTGACTCTAAATCAACCCTACGTGGACTAGGAGCAAAGATAAAGCCTAAAGCATCAGCTCCTGCTCGGACAGCACATAAGGCATCTTCTATATTAGTAAGACCACAGATCTTCACTTTTACCGCCAATTATCTCACCTCTTTAATTTAACATTTATGTATCATGAAAGCAAGAGTTCTCTAATTTTCTTAGCTGGTTCTTCTGCCTCCATTAGTGCGCTCCCTACTAAAATGTTATGTACACCTGCTGCAACCAATCTCTTTACATCTTCATTTGAAGAAACTCCACTTTCACTCACAATTATTCTATCAGAAGGAACTTCTGGGGCCAACCTTAATGTAGTCTCAAGATTCACAGTAAAAGTGGCTAGGTCCCTATTATTTATGCCTATTATTTCAGCCCCCCCATCTAATGCTCTTTGTAAATCATCTTCACAATTGACTTCAACCAGGGCATCCATATTTAAGAGAGACGTAAGGTGCAAGAATTCTTTAAGCTGGTGGTCTCTGAGAATTCTTACTATCAGCAATACCGCATGGGCTCCTGAAAGAGCTGCTTCATATATTTGATACTCATCAATTATGAAATCCTTCCGAAGTATTGGTAAAGAAACGTTCTTCCTGATTTGGAGAAGATGGTCTAAAGAACCACCAAAGAATTTCTCATCTGTGAGAACTGAAAGGGCTGCTGCTCCATTTCGTTCATAAATAGAGGCGACCTTACATGGATCAAAGTTCTCTTTAATCAGACCACGTGATGGCGAACGTCCTTTAATCTCAGCTATAATATTTATGCTCTCTGCCCTAGATATAGCCTCCTTAAATTTACCTAACCCTCTTTTAGCTTCCAAGAATTCAGGTGAACATTTTTGAATAGCTTGCGCAAGAACTTCTATAGGGATGTTCGCCTTTCTTATACTTAATTCCTTCTCTTTGTGCTTAACTATTTTATGTAATATCATGATCCTTCTCCCCTTTTTATGCAGGTCGTTCTAGACATCTTTGAGTATACTCTCTCAAATCTTCTAATTTCTCCATAGCCTTTCCTGAATCTACGACCTGAGCTGCTATATCAATGCCATCTCTTAGAGTATCAGCGAGACCACCCATAACAATAGCAGCAGCAGAATTTAAAAGGACAATATCTCTTCTTGGTCCTGACTCACCTGAAAGAATTCTCAAAGTTATATCCGCATTTTCTTGAGGAGAGCCACCTATTAGGTCATTTATAGAGCCACGTTCCAAGCCAAGATCCCCTGGGGAAATTGCATAAGTTTCAACTCGGCCATCCCTAAGCTCTGAAATTTTCGTAGTGCCTGTAATGCTAATCTCATCTAAACCGTCATATCCGTGAACTACAAAAGCTCTCTCTACTCCCAATTTACCTAAAGCACTTGCTACTACCTCTGTTAGCCCTTCCTGATATACCCCTACAACTTGAGAGCGAGCCCCAGCTGGATTAGTCAAGGGGCCTAAGGCATTAAAAATGGTTCTAACTCCTATCTCTTTACGCGCCCCTGCTGCATGCATCATTGCCCTATGAAAAACAGGAGCAAAAAGAAAACCAATACCGACTTTTTCTACACATACTTCAACGTTCTCAGGTCCTATATCTATAGCTATACCAAGGGATTCAAGTACATCTGCGCTACCACTTTTGCTTGATACGGATCTATTGCCATGTTTAGCTACTCCTAGCCCAGCGCCAGCCACTACAAAAGCAGCTGTAGTAGATATATTAAAGGTATTAGCTCCATCACCGCCAGTACCGCATGTATCAATGAGCGTCTTTACCTTTGGCCTTATTTTGACTGCTTTATCCTTCATAACCTTAGCACAGCCAGTTATCTCCTCTACAGTCTCACCTTTCATCTTTAACGCTGTCAAAAAACTTCCTATCTGAGCAGAGGTAGCTTCCCCACCCATGATAAGGTTCATGACATCTGTAGCCTCATTCTCAGTAAGATCAACATACCTCATTACCTTTTCGATAAATCTTCTCATCATCATATTCTTTTAATGCTTACCCAATTTATGAACTTAAGTGGGTAAGCGATCCCCCTCCCTTCATCTTAAAAGTCTCATTAGCCATCTTTACCGCTTTTAAGAGGGCTTTAGCCTTATTAAGAACCTCAAAGTATTCTTTCTCAGGTACAGAATGGGCAACTATACCTGCTCCAGCCTGCACAAAGGCTCTATCTCCCTTTACCACTATTGTCCTTATTGCTATACACATATCCATATTTCCAGAGAAACTAAAGTACCCGACTCCTCCAGCGTATGGACCACGACGGTCCAGCTCTAGTTCTTCAATTATCTCCATAGCTCTTATCTTAGGGGCACCAGATACTGTCCCAGCAGGGAAGGTTGCTCGCAATACATCAAAGGAATCTAAATTTCCCTTAAGCTTTCCTTTGATCTTTGAAACCATATGCATTACATGGGAATACTTCTCCACAGCCATAAGTTCATTTACTTGCACATATTCACAAATACGTTCCAGATCATCTATCCCCAAATCTACCAACATCATGTGTTCAGCCTTTTCCTTTTCATCGTTTAAGAGCTCTCGCTCAAAGAGTTCATCTTCATAAGTGGTTTGGCCTCGCGGCCTAGTCCCTGCTATTGGATTAAGTTCAACTATATCATTCCCCACCTTAACAAGGACTTCAGGTGAAGAACCAACTAGTTTTATATGTTCAAAGTCCAGATAAAACATATATGGGGATGGATTTATTACCCTCAATGCCCTATAAAGATCAAAAGAATCGCTTTTCAACCTAGTCTCTAGTCTTTTTGATAGAACTACCTGAAAGACATCTCCATCAGCTATATACTTCTTGGCTTTATTTATCTTTTCTTCAAAGCCAGCCTTTACGCTACAACCAAGGTCATCATCTGCTAAAGAGTGGAGCCCATTTACCATATTAGGGAGGAATGATTCCTCGTGTACCATTTCCACCAGAGCATCCAGTCTCCTAATGGTCCTATCATATGCATCCCCTAGATCGTCCTTTACAGCTACATTGCATACTATCTTTAATTTATGGGTTACATGATCAAAGATAAAATATTCATGAACTATAAGGAATATAGAATCTGGAAGTTCCAGAGTATCTTGAGCCTTTTCAGGCAGTTTTTGAAAAGACCTAACCATATCATAGCTCATATAGCCTACTGCGCCCCCTGTAAAGCCTGGAAGCCCTTGAACCTTTACAAGAGAAAACCTCTCCAAAAAATCCTTAAGAGCACTTATAGGATCATCTTCCTTCCCATTCCATTCAATCCCGCATTCTGTTATCTCCACATCTTTTCCCTTTGAGCTAAAGATAGCGTATGGTTTAATACCTATAAAAGAGTACCTACCCATTCTTTCTCCGCTTTCAACGCTTTCTAGGAGAAAAGCATTAGGCCCTTGACGTACCTTCAAAAAGACAGAGACAGGGGTCTCCATATCAGCTATAATCTCTGTAAATATGGGTATAAGTTTTATTGTAGGGGACTTACCACAGCCCTCTTGAGTAGCTAACTCAATAAAATCTGATCTTGTTAGTGAATACAATTCCATCATCCCCTTTCGCTTTCTCCATAACTTCATTATTATATTCCTTCATAGCAAAAGTCATTGGTCTTATGGAACGAAGGAGCTCATTGAAGCCATTTGGTGTTAATGATTGCTCTCCATCTGATTGAGCTCTAACAGGATCAGGATGGACCTCTATCATTAATCCGTCAGCTCCAGCAGCAACAGCTGCCCTTGCTACAGGCCCTACTAACTCTGCTCTACCTGTAGCATGACTAGGATCGGCGATTATAGGAAGATGAGTAACTCTTTTAATGATTGGTATGGCCGAAATATCAAGTGTATTTCGAGTATAGCTCTGATAGGTCCTGATCCCCCGTTCACAAAGGATCACATCAGAGGAGCCCTCACACATTATGTACTCTGCCGCCATAAGCCACTCCTCTAAAGTAGCAGCAAACCCTCTCTTAAGTAAGACAGGTTTTCTAGAACGCCCTATCTCCTGTAAAAGAGTAAAGTTTTGCATATTTCTAGAGCCAACTTGAAGAATATCAACGTACTCTGATACTGTCTCTACATCGCCTGGTGATATAACTTCAGTGACTATAGGAAGTCCTGTAAACTCCCTTGCCTTTGCCAGTATCTTAAGTCCTTGGATCTTTAACCCTTGAAAGCTATAAGGAGAGGTTCTAGGTTTAAATGCCCCTCCTCGTAAGATATGAGCTCCTCCTTCTTTAACAGCAAAAGCAGTCGCTACAAGCTGTTCCTCGTTCTCTACCGCACATGGCCCAGCTATGATCGTGAGATTAGCACCACCAATATACACATCTCCTACTTTTACTACAGTAGTTCCCTTCTTATTCTCCTTCTTTGTAAGCCTTAGATCCTCTAGGTTTTTACAGTCCCCTCTCTGAGTTCTTATCATTTTCTTCTCCCCCCCATATTTAAAAAGCCGAAACCACTATAAGTTTCGGCTAAATATAAAGAAGCCTCTTTAAAAAATAAAACGACTAGGCGATATGTCCTAGTCGTATAAAGACTCCTTTTTCTCATCTCGCCTCAACTCATCTAAAGCACCGTTCTTCCGGTGACTCCTCATCTCATCTCTCCATATTCACTTTTGACACCTATAAGATCAAAGGCTTATAACTATTCTCCACTCTTTATAATCCCATGCTTAGTGTATATCTCAGCTCTTCCTCGTATCTTCATAGCTGAGGTATGTTCTGTAAATTGTGCTATCATAACCTCGCCCTTATCAAGTTTCTCAGTGTGATGAAACTTAGTGTCCCTTCCACGTGTCAAACCAATTATAGTTACTCCATTTTCAATTGCCTTTATAGCTATATAATCTGCGATTGTATCTTCTTCGTTATTCATATAACTCAACTCTCCTTTTAGAGACACCTTCTCACACCTACATTCTCAAAAACAACACTTCACTGTTATTATATTACACCATATCTTTAATGGTGTCAAGAAGAAAATTATGGTGCTGTATATTTATAAACTCTTTAATTCTCTATATAAATATATGCTTAGAGATTTAGCACAACTTACTATATTGTCAATGGTTATACATTCATCTGGACCATGTGATACCCCTTCCTCAGCAGGGCTAAAAAGAACTACCGGAATACCGAGAAGGTTTTGTATATTACCTGCATCAGTCCAAGCCTCGAGAACGAAAGGCTCACTAGGGTGCCCTACCTTTTCGCAAGCCGCAGTAAGTCTTTTTACAAGAGGAGACTCCTCTTCTATCTCAAAGGGTAAAGCATCCTTCTCCCACATTATCTCAGAAGGATGTGCCCTTAACCAATCATCAGTCGATTCAACATAGCGCACTTGCTCTTCGAAAGCTTCTCTAATAAGAGAGCCGTTACAACCTTTTCCAGCTTTTAAAGAAGCAGCTGCTTCTTTAGGCGAATAAAATATGTTAATCCCCATCACTGCCTGGGAAGGTATAACAGAAGGATGCGCACCAGCATTAAAGATCCCTAAGTTTACCTTGCCTAACCCAGCCTCTTCTCTTTCTTCTTTGAACTTATCTATAACCTTCTCCTTTATAATAAACGCCTTATCAATTGCATTTATACCGCCACGGGAACTATGTCCTGATCTCCCATGGACTGTAACATATGCTGTAACCACACCATAGGATGCAATCCCAATGCCGAGACGAGACGCGTCAACTACTATGGCTTCATCAGCCTCTATTCCCCCATACAAACAGCAAGCCATGGTTCCAGCCCCTGCACCACTGCACTCTTCATCTGCAACGCTTTCTAAAACAATTCGGCCATTTAGTGGTAATCCTGATCTTACTATAGCCTCTATGCTTATCAAAGCTGCAGTCAATCCACCTTTATCATCGCTAGCTCCTCGTCCAAAGATCTTGCCATTAGAGATCCGAGCTTCAAAAGGAGGAAAATTCATATTAGAGGCACTGACTGTATCCATATGACCATTTAAGATTATGGTCTTGCCTCCCTCACCAAAAGAAAAATCCGCAATAAGGTTAGGTCTTCCCTTAAAATTACGTCCAACAGGTCCTATTATTCCTACTTTAGCATATATGTCTTCTGGAATATCTATATATCGTATAGATGCACCTAAGGCCTTTGCTTTACGTGCTAAGATCTCATGACCAGCCAACTCATTTCCTGGCTCTGGATCTCCAGAGTACGGGTTAACAGTATTAACTCTCACCAAATCACAGCAAAGCTTTATTGCATCATCCCTTAAAGAATCTACAAGGTTGATTAATTTAAACTCACGCATAAAAAATTATATTCCTTTCTCATAATCTTTTAGTGTCTTTAATTCTCTCGGCAGGTGCACTTCATATGGTTCCCAGCCACTCCATTCCCCACTTATATACCCATCATAGGATATTGTCTTAAGTAGTTCTATTGCTAACTTATGATCTATATCTCCAGTACCTATGGGAACCAGCTGTAGCTTCCCGTCTTTAGTTGTACCGTCATGTACATGTAAATGGTAAATCCATGGTTTAAGAATATCAAAGGATTCTTGTATGGTTTTCCCGGCTACGCGCACAGGGTGCATGATATCCCAGTTTATTCCTATAAAAGCACGGTTTACTCGTCTTATTACAGTTGCTACATCTTGAGGATCACACCAATCATCATGAGTCTCAATACATATCTTTACTCCGCGTTCAGCTGCATGGGAAGCAAGGGTAGAAAAACCTTTAACTAATAATTCTACTGCTTCCTCACGTTTAACGTTTTCCGGTAACCTTCCACCAAAGACTCGAATACTCGGTGCCCCAACATCACCAGCCAAATCAATGCACTCATGTGTCCTAGCAACCATTTGCTCATGCTTCTCTGGATCGGCATAATTACATGACGTTGCTAGACAGCATATTGCTATACCACTAGATAGAGCTTTTTCTTTTATTTCGCGACGTTTAGCATTACCTATACTTATTTCGATACCATGAGCGTGGTTCGCATCAATGCGAGGTTCAATGCCATCATAACCTATTTTCTTAGCCAATAAGAGCATCCCATCAAGACTCAATTCCGGTGTGGAAAAACTCATAAACGAATATTTCATATGTATTGGACGCAAAAGTCCAGCCTTATATGGCGAGGAGAAATGCGCCAGCACCTCCCTTATATATCCTTAATGATCATCTTATTCTACAAAGACAAGTAAATCCCTCTAGTAATCTATCAAGAAACTCTGGATACGCGTCTCTTTGCTCATTTCATTATATTTTGTGATAATCAGAGTCCCTTTATAAAATTATCAGTAAGAGATCTTTGGATTCCAGCATAATCTTTACATAAACGTTCCATGACACGCGAAGGCACCCCCTGGGCTATTAAAGCATCTTTAAATGCTTTCTGTGATACCCTCTTACCTATTGACAATTTAGGTACCTCTACGAGCATCAATAAAGTCATAGGAAATGCCTGAAATAAAAGTTTTAATGTGTCCATAAACCTTACCTTATACTCCTTTCATGAGTTAGGGAAGGCTATATAGCCTTCCCTAATCTTTCATATACTTTATATTTTCGCTCAAATTAGTCAATGTCCTAAGATACTCTGACGTTAATTCCATAGCCTTATCCTCAGGAACTCCCTTTTCCATTAAAGCTTTATAGAAGTTACCTATGGCAGTCCCAATATCAGTTCCTGCTTGAGCTGAGAAGATGGACTCTCTTATTGCTTTGAAAACCTTGGGTATTTTCTCATATATTACATCTAAGAGATCATTTATCTCTTTAACGGGTATTTCGTTCTTCTGCATCTTTTCCCTATCCCCCAATATTAGAGTATAAAACCTTCCTCTTTAATATTATATGCATAGGTGATACGGGATGTACTTTATAGTTCAAAAGATTTATCATACCTGGCCTCTACTATACTCTTCATATTAAGGCCGAAGATCTTAAGTTTATCCTCTTCAGATATATCTGCCCATATAAGCTGTCCGAATTGGCCTGGTATAGCTACAAAAGGAAGATCTGAGCCGTAAATTATCTTATCTGCTCCAACTTCCATTACAAGACGTTCAATATTACCATATATACCTATAGAACTAGCTATGTCTAGATATACATTATTCCGCTCTTTAGCTAGTTCTATATAGTCTTCGCCTCCCCACGCGCATATACTAGAAGAATGAGCGACTAAAAAAGTTATCTTAGGGTATTGCTCAGCTAAGTTTCTAAGAGTTTTGGCATTATCCCATGTATGACTGAGTATTGGGAGCTTATTCTCATTGGCATATTCATAGACTGGAGTACACATAGGAGAAGAAACGGAATACCTATGGACCCCAGGATGAAGTTTTATCCCAAACATTCCAAACCCTTCAATACAGCGTTTTAATTCAGGAATGACTTCATCTTTGTAACGGGGATTTATACATGTATATCCCAAAAACCTCCCTGGGAAATCCTTTATAGCCTTTGCTGTTATGTTATTAGCAGGAACCACATCTGGTCCAATACCTACATGAAGAGCTATACATGCTATGTCTATACCATAGCGATCCATCTCCTCTATCATACCCTTAGCATCATTCCATGGAATAAAGAAGTTATGCCACGCTCCCATATGCGCATGAGCATCTATTACCAAATCAGGGATGGCCATTCCTCTCCCCGCCAAATCTTGTAAAGTGCCTAATATAGCCATTACCATCTTACCTCCTTCAAAAGCCTTTCAAGATTACCTCCAGCTATCATTCGCTTCTCCTCCTGACTTATATTAGCATAAACCACCATAGTCACTGCTAAACCTGGAGACTGATGAGGCAACTTTGTACCAAAGATAAGACGCTCTGGACCAAAATTCTTACAAATGTATTCCACACCACGATGAACTAGGAATCGTGAGATCTCTACATAGAGGTTATTAAATCTATCTAGCAAAGGGAAAAGCGTTCTACACGTTCTATAACCGGGCTGTAGAATAATTACTGGAAGGTTAGGATGATGGTGACAAATACTATATATAGAGTCAGCTGAAAAGTCATCACCGTTAAAAGATAGATTGGTAAAATCCAGAAATACAGGCACTCGTGCCTCCTCTAACCTATCAAAGAGTCTGCCCATTGACCACTCTTCAAGTGAAAAACGATGGACACTGTCATCTGGAAAAAGTCGCACTGACCTCACTTTCTTTTCCTTCATAAGACCTATAAACTCTTCTGGTGAAGGCATTTCATCTGAAAAGTGAGGTAGAGCACTCCAGGAAGGATATAATCTATTATCTCCTTCTATGCCTTCCATAAGAGCCTCATTCCCAACTACAGGATGATATTCTCGACTTTGGGCTGAATAGACCAAGGCCTTTTCTATCTTATACTTATCCATCTCTCTAATGAGGGCCTGTCGTCCTAGAGGAAACCGCTCAGAATAAGCGCTCCACTTTCCTACCATACAATTAGCATCGAAGAAAGTTAGTTCTTCCATAGACGTCCTCTCCTTTTCAACGAACTTTACATATTGCCTCAATCATATCCAGAGGCATGGGTGCACAAAATTCCAGGATCTCGCCGCTACGAGGATGATGAAACCTTAATAATTCAGCATGTAAAGCCTGCCCAGCTAAACCAAGTTCTCCAGCTCTACCTCCATAGATAGGGTCACCAGCAACTGCATGACCAATATGCAACAAGTGGACCCTTATCTGATGGGTTCGTCCTGTTTCTAGCGTAACTCTAATTAAAGAATAGCCTCTAAATATTTCTAAGACTTCGAAGTGAGTTATACCTTCCCTACCCCCTTCTTTAACTACAGCCATCTTCTTTCTATTCACTGGATGCCTTCCTATAGGAGCCTTGATAGTACCTCGCTCAGTCTTTAATCTGCCGTGGATCAAAGCTATGTACCTACGAATCATGCTTCTCTTCTTTATCTGTTCAGTTAGACTAATATAAGCCATGTTAGTCTTTGCTGCTACTATTACCCCAGATGTATCCTTATCAAGTCTATGAACTATCCCAGGTCTTAATTTATCATTCATATCTGAAAGTGTTTCGCAATGCCAAAGAAGAGCGTTTACCAATGTTCCAAAGTAATTCCCTGCTGCAGGATGCACTACCATGCCTCTCGGTTTATTTATCACTATAATATCTTCATCTTCATAGATCACATCTAAAGGTATGGGTTCTGCTTCTAAAACCAGTTCTTTGACTTCGAGAAGAATTACTTCTATAAGATCAGTGGGCGATATCCTATAGGAAGGTTTTACTACCTTGCCATTGATAGTTACATGACCTTCTTTAATTAAATTTTGTATATAGGTTCTAGAAGGAGCAAGAGCCTTCTCTACGAGGAAAGAATCAAGGCGTTTACCTTCATCCTTAACATCTGCAGTGAATATAAGGGGCTTCTTTTCATGACCTGCCACTCTCTTATATCTCAAAAGCCTACATCCCCCTTTTCACTCTGTTCTCTCTTGAGCTTATATAAGCGAAGCCCTATATACCCAAAGGATATCATAGATAGAATTACGCTAGCAAACTGGGCTACCTTCATCCAACCAAATAAAAGTTGACTTTCTCTAAAGAACTCAACGAAAAATCTTGTTATAGAATAGAGGCCTATATAAAGCAAAAAAAGATAACCATCAAAAGGACGACTATTACGTACTTTCCAAATAATTAAAAAGAGCAAAAAACTTAGAACAAAGGAATAGAGTTGTGTTGGATGTCTATGTAAATTATCTACGGAGGAGCACGCGAATGCCCATGGTGCTTTTGATGGATATCCATAACAACACCCATTTAAGAGGCATCCTATTCTAACTATACTATAACCAAGAGGTATGCAAGGGGTTACAAGATCCGCTATCTCCCACAGAGAACGTTTATAAAGCCTACAAAAAAGAATACCACCAAGAAAACCTCCAATAAGTCCTCCGTGAAAGGAGAGTCCGCCCTCCCTGGTATTAAAGAAAGTCCATAGGGATATATTGCGCGTTCCTATTTCAAGGAATAAATAACCTATTCGAGCTCCTATTAGTGCGCCAATGGATACAACTATGGTAAGGTCCAATACAGCGTCAATAGATAACTTATATCTCTTCCCTTCCTTCAACGTAAAAAAAAAGCCAACTATAAAAGCTAATGCTAATGTGGTTCCATAGGAATATATAGGGATTCCTTTTATGCAAAATAAAACGGGTCTCATTCTTCCTCTTCAACTCCTCTTTCCCACTCGTAAAGGGCTGCGCCTATAAAGATAAGAAGCGCTCCTGTTACTATAGCTATATCTGCTAGGTTAAAGATAGGCAAGATGCGCATGTCCAGAAAATCAACTACATAGCCCATTCTCACCCTATCTATTAGGTTGCCTATTGCTCCTCCAATGCCTAATGGAAGCCCTACTCTAACTAAGTTGCTCTTCCTGGTAAAGTCTCGAAGGTATATAACGAAAAAGACGATTATAAGTAGAGTTATAAGAATTAAAGCTTTAGTATGATCAGGAAAGAGTCCAAAGGCAGACCCCCTATTTTCAACGTATGTTAAATAAAAAAGCCCCTCCACCACAGGAAGGGAGGCCCCAGGGCTCAGATGCTTTATAATATACAACTTAGTCATTTGATCTAAAGCTACTGTGACTAGACTGAGCAATACCTCCATCTTTTCACCTTCTCCGCTTATCCGAAGTCACTTCTTATCAGATCTCTCCTGCATATCTTCATCAGTTTTATCTGATAAAACACCTTCTACATCTTCTACAATACCCCTATCTTCATCAGATTCTATGTAAGCCTTTCGTGGATCTTTACTTGGTGGCACATCCTGAGGCGTACTAGACGTACCATACCTGGCTACATCCTGCCACGCGTCTTCACCATCATAGAGAATCTCACTAGTTTCATCTAGATCACTCCTACCAAAAGGGGGAGACAAAACATCCTCTTCTATAGGTCTCCTTGATAGGTCAAGGTCCTTTTCCTCTTCTTCCTTACAATCAATACATAAGGTTGTATATGGTATAGCTTCAAGGCGCTCATTGTCAATAGCTACTCCACATCGTCCGCAAGTACCATATGTTCCCTCATCAATGCTACTTAAAGCATCCTCTATCTTATGAAGGATCGTTCTAGCATTCTCACGCAAAGCCATATCCTTTTGCCTTTCAAAGATCTCACTACCCTGTTCAGCAGGATGATTATCATAACTAGAGAGTTCATGAGTTACTTTACTCATAGGTACATTTAAGTTACCCCTCTCTATGTCTTCGATATGCTCTAAGAGCCTCTTGCGTTCCTTTTCAAGGGTTTTCTTTAACTCTGTATTCAGCTTTCATCCCTCCTAAAGTTGAGCCTGGACAATTCGAGCTATTCGAGCGATAAAGTCCCCAATAAGAGGGATATTTAGACTAGCTAGTCTCCCTAGGAGATAAAGGAAAGTAGCTGCCACTACAGTTGCGCCAAGAGCTATACCGAATCCCCTGGATATCCCTGCCAGAAGATTTAAAAAGATGAGTCGCTTAGGTCTTTGGAGCAATTCAACGTAAGCACCTATATTCATCCTCTCCAAATGCGTAGCAACTCTCTCAAGCTTCTCAGTTAATATCTTAATCTCTCGTTCTCTCGCATCTAACAATCCATACTCAACTCCCGATATAATAGGTAAGCTTATTGCTTAAGTAGCTTTCCCTATTACAGACTCTCTTATGCCATCTCAGGAGAAGGATGGTTCTATGACATTAGCCTCTTTAACTTTATACGAAGTCTTCCTTTTCTAGTCTCACCGAGCACAGATTCTACGATAACCCGTCCTCGTCCTCTAATAGATATAACATCATTAACTTTAACAAGATACGCAGGATCAGAGACAGTCTTCCAATTCACCTTTACTCTCTCTGCTTTTATCTCTCGAGCCATCTTAGATCTAGAGGCAGAGAATCCCTCTCCAGCTACAGAATCTAACCGTAAAGAGGCCACTGTAGATTGGATCTCTTTAACCCTCGTAGGCTCCACATTAAGAGCTTCTATATCTATCTCAGAGATGGAAAGGGGTATTCCTCCTGCTTGTACCGGGCTATTAGTGAAGAACTTCTTAATCTCCTCAGCCACTATAACTTGGCAACCATCAGCAATTAGGATTATATCCCCTATTTTCTCACGGCGAATTCCAACGCCCATTATAGCGCCTAAATAATCGTTATGAGTCAGCTTCCCGCCTTTTCCTATAGGAGTCATCTGTAAAACAGCTAAACTAGGAGCTAATAACTCCCTTGGATAAAGGTCTGTTGAAATAATAACGCGCTGCCTTTCAGCTTCCTTATAGCCTCCATCCCTTATAAAGCTAATGCCGGGTATCTGTTTTAATATAGCAACTGTAATCTCCATCTGAGACGGATTAAGAAAATCAGAAATCTGTGGTTCTGATGTTTCCATAACCATCTCAACTTTGTCCAGTACCCGGGATATAGCTATTCTTTCTTCTGCATCTTGTATACTCCCTAATAGCCTTTGTCGTTCGATAATTTTCATAATAATGTCAACAACCTCCAAAGGATTTGAGTTACCACACGTTCAAGGAGAGACAGGAGGAAAAACGCGACTAAAGGAGAGAAATCTATCATACTCATAGTCGGTAGTACCTGCCTGATAGGCTCCAAGATGGGCTCAGTTGTTCTATATATAAAGTTGACTATAGGGTGATAAGGATCTAGTCGAATCCAAGAGAGTATAACTCTTAAGATTAACAGTAACTCAACAACCCTAAAGCCAGTATTTATAAACTTCATTATCATGTACGCCAAGGAGATAAGCTCACTCCTTCCCACCTAATTCCTTAGATCTATTTGTGGCTGCTTCTACCGCGTTCATAAGGATACCGCGCAGGCCTCCTTTTTCTAGTTCATAGAGACCGCATATAGTCGTTCCCCCTGGGGAAGTGACCATATCCTTTAATTCTCCTGGATGTCTCTGGGTCTCTAAAACCATTCTGGCTGCACCAGTAAGGGTTTGAGCTGCAAGTAGAGTAGATGTGGCCCTTGGTAGTCCCATCTTTACACCTGCATCAGATAGAGCCTCAATTATAAGGTAGGCATATGCAGGACCACTTCCGCTCAAACCAGTAACCGCATTCATCAACTTCTCAGGAACCTTCACAACCTTTCCAACAGACGCCATAATAGCTTCAGCTATTCTCTCGTCCTCTCCACTTACATATCGCCCGAAACAAATAGCTGATATGCCATCACCAATAAGCGCAGGGGTATTAGGCATAACGCGAACAACAGCCACATCTTCATTTAAACGTTCTTCAACCGCAGCTGTGGTTATACCTGGAGCAATTGATATAACTAGTTGAGAGGATGCCACTGTCCAGCTTATTTCATCTAGAACCTCAAAGATATTCTGTGGTTTTACTGCTAGTATAATTACACGTGCTTCAGCAATTGCCTCAACGTTATTTACTGTAGTCTTTACCCCTATATTCTTCTCTATATAGCGTCTTCTTTCCTCTGACACGTCGCTAGCAATTACATCATTATCCTTCACGAGTTCAGATCTAAGGAGCCCGCTGATAAGAGCCTCTCCCATCGCTCCAGCCCCAATCATTCCAACCTTTACTCCCATTTTATAAACCTCCTGCTCATCCATGACTTTCTCTAGGCCCAAATAATATAGTTCCAAGCCTTACTATATTAGACCCTTCTTTAATTGCTACATTAAAATCTCCTGACATCCCCATAGAAAGGTATTCCATGCCGATGTCATCTGCCAATCTTCTAAGAGCCCTGAAACAAGGTCGCGTATCTTCAGGATCATCTTTAATGGGAGCTATTGTCATGAGCCCCCGAACCCTTATATTCTCAAAACCTACAAGCTCATTTAGAAAACCTCTAAGGTGATTAGGGCTTATACCAAATTTGGAAACCTCTCCTGAGGTGTTCACCTGTATTAGTATATCCTGAATCTTATTAATTCTTAAAGCATGTTTATTTATCTCTTCAGCTATACGCAAACTATCTACTGAATGGATAAGATCAAAGATCTCAACAGCTCTTTTTGCCTTATTTCTCTGAAGGTGACCTATTAAATGCCACTCTACCTTATTTCCTATAACCTTATACTTCTGATAAGCATCTTGAACACGGTTCTCTCCTATAGCCCTCACTCCTGCCTCTATGGCTTCAATTATAACCTCTACAGGAAAGGTCTTTGTCACAGCTACTAACTTTATAAGGTCGGGATCTCTATTAGCTTTTACAGCTGTTTTCCGTATATCTTCTCTCACTTTAATTAGATTTTTACTTATGTCACTCACATTGAACCCTCCCAATAAAAGCCCCTATCCTACCAGTCTGTCCCTGAGTTGCGCGATACGAAAAGAAGAGTTGGCTCATGCAACAAGTACAGACACATGTTGTAAATATCTTTTCTCTAATAAGACCTGCCCCTATGAGCTGAGCTCTATTGGCCCCCCACAAATCTAGATAATATCCGCCTTTATCTTCATAAAAGATACGATCTTTGATTGTGGGAACTGACTTCTCTACCTCTTTAGCTACATTTTCCTGGACATAATAACAGCATGGTCCTATAGATGGACCTATCACAGCTATATAAGAAGAGGGATCCGTATTGAAGTTCTTTACCATCTCCTCTATGCACTTCTTCGTTATACCACTAGCCGTACCTCGCCAACCAGCATGTACCAGTCCCATACCATTACTTATAGGATCCACCAGAAGAACAGGTACACAATCAGCAAAGAATCCCATGAGGAAGAGCCCAGGAACCTCAGTAATCATAGCATCTGTCTTTGGAAGGGCAGTCTCAAGAGCTGTAGCCCCCTTTCCTTTATCAACTTCAGTGACTATAGCTACCCTATTACCATGAACCTGTTCCCCAGCTACAAAAGAACTCAAAGGTGATTTCAAAACTCGTGCTACCCTCATTCGATTCTCTATAACTGCCTCTGGGTCATCTCCTGTATGTAAACCTAGGTTCAATCCATCATAAAGCCTCTGACTAATCCCACCAACCCTTGTGGTAAATGCATTAACAAACCCGAGCTCAGTAAGGTAAGGAATACTCACATAAACGAGACCTTCTTGGTATTTTATACTATAACACATGGGGTCACCCCGTATATCTTTATTAAGCTTAGCATCCTTGACTCTACACGTCAAGACTACAAAGGTAATTTGACTTCCTTACCCGTCCTAGCTGACTCATATATTGCCTGAATGATCTCAACAGAATACCTACCATCCTCGCCAGTAATTATAGGTTCTGTTCCTTCCTTTACAACCTTAACCATATCTTCTATCTGGATCAAATGCCCAGCCTTAGTAATAGAAGAAGGATCAGCAGAGCCTGATTCCGCTTTCAGAGAACCATAGGCTTTAAGCATCTTTTCTTCCTCCTCATTCTCTGCTTCTTTGCTCTCTCTTCGCATCTTCCAAACCTTTAACTTATTATTATCAGAAATTATTGATCCGTTCCCTCCAAAGAGTTGAACAGCAGTAGCAACACCTGGATATGCACAGGTAGTGCCGAGTATGGTCCCAACTGCCCCATTCTTGAACTTCACTATACCTATTCCAGTATCCTCTGTCTCAATTTCATGAGATAGTATACCAGTATATCCTATAACAGACTCAACTGGGCCCATAAACCATTGTAAGAGGTCAATGGTATGTATTGATTGGTTCATGAGAGAACCACCGCCATCCATTGCCCAGGTTCCTCGCCAGCCTCCAGCATCATAGTACTCTTGAGTCCTATACCATAGAACATTAGCTGTACCTATAAGGAGTCTCCCAAGTCCACCTTTATCAATGAACTTCTTTATCATCATATTAGTAGGGGTGAGACGGTTCTGAAATATACATGCCAGCTTTACCCCTGCCTCTTTACAAGCATTAATCGCTCTATCTACCCTCTCCACAGTTATATCCAATGGCTTTTCAGTTATCACATGCTTGCCTGCTGAAGCACAACGTATTATCGCATCAGTATGAAGTCCACTTGGCGTACATATATTAACTACATGGATATCGTCTCTTTTGAGCATCTCGTCTAGGTCTGTGTATGCAGCAACTCCGTTCTCTTCTGCCATTTTCGTAGCAACCTCAGGTACTATATCACAAATAGCAACAAGTTCTGCTCCATCTGCTTCTTTAATGCAGTTGATGTGACGCCTTCCAATATTACCGCTACCTAACACAGCAAAGCCAACCTTATTATATGTTTTAGACCCCATATTACCTCTCCTTTTCATATATCTTATTATCTTAAATCATCTATCCGTATCTCTTTCCCAGTCTTAGCTGACTCACCATTTATAGCAGGTTCCCTATCTTCTTTAATTGCACTTATGAGATCCGTTACATGGCGAACATGTCCAGTAGTTGAGATAGCCCTGGGATCAGAAGACCCCCCCGCCTTCTCCTCTAATCCATCTAAAGTTTTAGGCTCCTCCCTAATGACTTGCCATTTAGTTATTGTCTGTTCCTCCATGATTATACTTCCCTTCTCCCCATGAAGCTCCAAGCGTATGGGAATGGCCGGGTATACAGAAGTGGTACCTTCTATAACACCATATTTATACGCAACCACTATTACAGCGGTATCTTCAACCTCTATATCACGGGCTAAGGCTCCTGCCTTGGCGAAGACACTCTCTATATCTCTCATTATCCATTGAATAAGGTCTATACCATGTACACCCTGATTCATTAAGGCGCCTCCACCATCCATAGACCAAGTGCCTCTCCAACCAGCGCTATTATAATATTCCTGGCTTCGATAGTATTTTAAATATGCATCACCAAGGACCATCTTTCCTAGCGCCCCGCTTTGTACTTCCTCTATCATTCTATCTATGGCTTCTATAGAAATATCTAAAGGCTTTTCGCAGAGGATATGCTTCTTAGCATCTACAGCTGCCACCGCCATCCCTGAGTGCATACCACTAGGAGTACAAATACAGACTACATCAATATCATCCCTCTTTAACATCTCCTGATAATCTGTGTACCAGCACTTTGCATTCAACTTCTCTGCAAATGATTTAGCTTTATCCTCCTATTATACCAAAACCAACTTGTTGCTTTTCCATAGTCTATCTCTCGAAGTCTCTCATATATTATAAAAAAGACTGACAAGGTCCTCCTTTCAATCCTCTCTGAAGTTAGAATTATAGACTATAACATATTCTTTTTCTCCATTACTTTAGATTTTCCTTCTATTTTTTGAAAAAATCTTATATGGTGCCTATGAGCACCATAAATTGGCTAAAACTATTGTTAATTGTCACCACCTATACTATAATTAAGAAGAATAAGCCTACCTGTAAATAAATAATGGGGTGATTACATGTCATTTGGGGAGTATCTTAAAAAATTGATAGAAGAAAAGGGTTACTCCTACAGAAAGGTAGCCATGTTATCAGGTGTAGATCATACCTATATATCACGGCTAGCTCGAAATAAAAAGGAGCGACCTTCTCCCGAGATTCTGGCAAAGCTCGCACCACCCCTAGGAACCACTTATGAAGACATGATGCGCGCTGCTGGTTATCTACCTCCTAAAACATGTGAAAAACAAAAGTCTCCATTGGAATCATCCGAGAATATCCTAGGGATGGGCATCATTCCATTGGTAAAAAACATAAGTGAAGTATCGCCTTTCTTTGCACGTGACAAACGCGGTAGGTATGTTACCATACCAAAGAAGTTCTTATGCGATGGTGATTTCTTATGGCGTGTTAAAGGTACATCTCTCTTAGAAGCTGGCATCGAAGAAGGAGATTATATCGTAATAAAACAACAACCTGTAACAAAGATCGGAGAGATAATTTTCATCCAAGACGGTAAAAATTTGGTCCTTAAAAAAGTCAACACATATCAGGACCTTATCTCGTATCAGACTGGAGATACAAAATCGAAATCTATAAAGAATATTGGGACAGTAATTTCTTCCCATAGAATACACGTTAGTAATAACGAATGAAAAGGAGATGGGTATATACCCATCTCCTTTTGCCTATTTATTCGGGAACATTATAGCTACTGTTCATGGTGCCTTCGGGCACCATGTTCTTGAAAAAAAATAGATCTGAAAATTCCATACCTTCACAGGCTTTCATAAGACCTTCTATAAATTTTCGCCCAGGCTCCTGCTTACCTCGGAGGACACGATAAACGTATGAATGATCTACATCCATCTCCCTGGCTAGCCTGCGTATACTCCATCCCCGTTTCCGCATATAATTTTCTACTTCATTTCGCTTTAAGACGAGTTTGACCTTGCCAGCCATAGAAGCACCCTTTCTTTAGAGAAAATCTTAGGGGGAGTTAACCTCCTTCCTTTTAGTTATAGATTGTAGTGATATGGGAATTAATGTTCGTATAAATTATATCATGAATTCTTAACAAATGCAACATTTATTGGAAACAAGGCTTGTCTATTCCCCCTTAGAATCCTCTCTTTTACGTGATATCAGGGACATATTATCGCTTTTCAGCAAGTTCTTTGTGTTCGGGATCAGAGTAACTATTGGCTTCTACAAGGATAACATCAACACCAATCTTTTTGATTTTGTTCCATGGTATAACTACATCATCATCACGTCCAAAGAACCATAAAAATCTACCTGTACCAGGCACGCGTATAGATTTTATCCTTCCGTTTTCTAGATCAAATTCCACATCACTTATTACACCTAATCTCCTTCCGTCATGGGTATTTACAACCTCTCTAAGACGCAAGTCCGATGCTTTAATAAGCATAGCTTTCACCTCACCCCTCTTGGGTTTTCTAATAAAAAATTTGTAAGCATCTTTATACTTAAATATATGCCAAAAGATAAAAAAAGGTGTAAAAAATAATACCTCGTCCTATTCAAACGAAGCATTATTTTTACACTCTAACTAAATTACTCAAGGGCTATTCATTTGTAAATAGACTATATAAATAAGAGAGGGGGGTGGCTAACAACTCAAGAAATCGTCGTGATGACCTTGATTTAAACCTAAACTCTATTCCTTTTTCGCCAGTACCCTTATTAACTTCATAACAGCTTTCTTCTTCTGTTAATTCATCTTGAATCTTAAAGATGAGTCTTCCTCCTGAAACTGGCTCATCGCCTTCTGGTAGCATTTCTACTCCCCCTACTTCCTCACTGAAACAAAGAGGGGGAAAAAGGACACACCACCAGTTAGCTCCCTTCCCTTCACCTATAACAACCTTTAACGCGTTATAATTCCCTTCAGGAAGGGTAAGGTTTCCATATGTCTTTTCTGGAAAAGGAAACCGTCCGTACTCAGCGTACACCTCATAATCTCCACCCTTACGCTTTATCTCTTCTAAAGCGACTTCAGTAATATAATCCATCTTTTCAAGGACCATATCCCGTGCCTCTCCAGGATTAGCTGCACCATTGAAGAGTTCTCCCGTGGCAGCGAGTATAGCATCTCTTACATCTAATTTAAGTTCCTGATCCTCTGGTAAATTACTATTTGCAACCACATGAAGCCTTATTAAATTATTACTTGTATATGCCTCCTTAGTTTCCTCTCCGCTCCCACTTATTTTAAACCCTATTATACCTGCAAAGAGAAGGAAAAGAACAAGTCCAAAAGAAATATATATACGTAATTTCATGGTAACACCTCCTAAAGGTAGTAAATTAATTCTCGTCTATATATCCATTAATCCAATCAAACATGACGTCGCATGTGTTTGAGAGCAGCCTTCTCTAAGCGGGAGACTTGCGCTTGTGAGATCCCTATTTCCTCTGCTACCTCCATCTGAGTTTTCCCTTCAAAAAACCGGTACGAGAGTATAAGTCTTTCTCGTTCATTTAACTTCTTCATGGCTTCATGAATTGATACACCTTCTAACCAAATACCATCTTCACTCTTATCGTCACTTATTTGATCCATGACAAAGATGGGATCTCCTCCATCATGGTATATAGGCTCAAAGAGAGATATAGGATCCTGTATAGCATCGAGAGCATAGACGACCTCTTCCTGAGGCATCTTTAGTTCTTCTGCTATCTCATTTATAGTGGGTTCCTTTGAGTTTTTGTTGACTAAAGAATCCCTGACTTGAAGCGCTTTATATGCTATATCTCGTAACGAACGGCTTACTCTTATGGGATTGTTATCTCTTAAATAACGGCGTATTTCGCCGATTATCATAGGAACTGCATAGGTAGAGAATTTTACATTTTGGCTAAGATCAAAGTTATCTATAGCCTTTATCAGACCTATACAACCAACCTGAAAAAGATCATCTACGTATTCGCCACGATTATTAAAGCGCTGTATTACACTAAGAACTAGCCTTAAGTTACCCTGAACCATTTCCTCTCTAGCAGCTAGATCGCCTTTTTGAATCCTCTTTAATAATTCTCGCATCTTCTTATTAGATAAGACAGGTAGTTCAGAGGTATTAACCCCGCAAATTTCTACCTTATTCGACATCATAGGTGATCCCTCCTACCCACTTTTCCACTATTTTCTTCCTCCCTTTAATATAAGTATTGCCACTGTTTGCCTCTTTTATTCATAGAGAATTTTAGAAATTTTTCATGGACAATTAAAAATCAGGGGGAAAAACCAAATGCTTTAACTCAATTTACTAGTAGCTTTACACAAAAGAAGTCCGATAATACAATATATTTAAATGATTTGTGGGTAGTAAATTAAGGAAGGAAATGAAAATTGGAGAAAAAAATAGACCCCTATTTCATTTGGGTAATGATAGGGGCCTTCACGCTTATGTTTTAAAAATAATCTCTTATTCCATGCGCTTTATCTCTTTGCGCAACTTCTTTATTATCCGTTTCTCTAAACGTGATATATATGACTGAGATATACCTAAAAAATCTGCTACCTCTTTCTGTGTCTTTCCCTCCCCGTTCTTTAGACCAAATCTAAGCTCTACAATTTTCTTCTCTCTAACAGTAAGCTTTTTCATAGCTATTTGTAAGAGAGACTTATCTACTTCCTCTTCAATGTATCTAAAAACTAAATCATCCTCGGTTCCAAGAACATCCGACAGAAGCAACTCATTCCCATCCCAGTCTACATTTAAAGGTTCATCAAGGGACTTTTCTCCTCTAGTCTTGCCATTGTGTCTCAAATACATAAGTATTTCATTTTCTATACATTTTGAAGCATAAGTAGCTAATTTGATTCTTTTAATGGGATCAAAGGTATTCACTGCTTTTATAAGACCAATAGTACCAATGGAGACTAGATCTTCTATCCCGATACCAGTATTTTCAAACTTCCTAGCTATATATACTACAAGTCTAAGGTTTCGTTCAATCAACGTACTTCTTACAGCTACATCTCCCATCTGGAGTCTCTCTAAAAGGGACAGCTCTTCAGCATCGCTAAGCGGAGGAGGCAAAGCTTCGCTACTCCCTACATAATAAACTGTCCGCAAATACGAGATTCCAGCCTTCTGTAGAAACCTAATAAAAAATATTCTAAATAATGCTCGCGCTCTTTTCATAGGCACCACCATGATTTTTCCTCTCCCATCGCAAATTTTGAAGTCCTAAGGTAAAAATTCTCATGCCTTCTCCATGGCTGCCTGAAATATATCTGGGTGGAGCAAGGCTTTGTATGATCCTTCAGGGCAGAGTGGTCTATTGTGGACGCCGATGATTACATTCTTTACTGGTATAACATTTTTATTGTCAATTATCCGGATTTCATCTGGACGAAAACCAATTAACATCCCTCGTTCTTTCCCAATAGTAGTAAAGGGAATAAGACGAAATCTTGATGACCAGTAAGGATCAGTGAACTCCTGAGTAATAGACAAGGGATTGCCCTTATCTATCTCTTTTATTACATCTCTCAGGTCTTTTGGCAAGAGATCCATTAATATTGAATATTCGACTATAACTACAGGCGAACCTGTTAATGGATCTTGAAGCCTGTTTCCCGTATCCACGAGGGCATCGACCTTTAAAGAGCCGCCACCAAAAGCTATCTCTATGGGTACATGAAAGAGCTCTTTCCAGATGCGTTTTTGAATGATCCCCCATCCTAACTCCGTTACAATTAGAATGGCACCGATAGCCACCAAATCAACGATGAACCAATTACCATCTGTCAAGTATACAGCCGCTAACGCAGCACCTCCTGATACAAAGGCTATAAGATAAAAGATCCCTATAGCATTCCCAAGGCTCCGCCAGTTCATAGGCATAAACGCTGCTAAAACCATGAATATGGAGAAGCACAACTTGACAGGTAACTGATTCAAGAGACCGTAACCTGCTATTAAGCGGCTCTCAGAGAGAATGATCAAAAGGGAATATAGCATCCCGATTAACGCGCCAAGAATAAGTCTCTTTCTTGTAACACGTACCTTGACCACCTCTGATGTTGCCCATAAGAGCAGATAGTCCATGACGAAATCCAGTAAGACTCTGAAGAAGAGGACATCAACATATATATAACGCATGGACTAAATTCACCCCATTTTCAGTGCCTCTACAGGAAGTTATCAACTATATACCTTTTTAGATCCTTCTCTTACTATTCTACCAAAGTCCCTTGGCTCTCCCTCCATTAATATAAAATTTTTTATATATAAAATTATAGTATGTTATCTCCGACGTAAGAATGCGGGTATATCTAGATCATCATTGATAAATGGTCTTATCTCTACCTCTTCAACTTTATCACGTGGGCGCTCACGTTCTCCACGCCTAGAGACTCCTCTGTCTTCATCATCTTTAGCAGCTGATTCAAATCCAGTAGCGATGACTGTAATCCTCAACTCATCCTCTAAGGTCTCATCAATAACAGCTCCAAAGATTATATTGGCATCAGGATCCGCAGCTTCAGCAATTATCTCAGCAGCCTCATTTATCTCAAAGAGCCCCATATTCGAACTACCAGTTATATTTAAAAGGACTCCCTTAGCTCCATGGATAGATGCTTCTAACAATGGGCTAGATATAGCACTTCGTGCAGCCTGAACAGCCCTATCATCATCAGAACTACAGCCTATTCCCATCAAAGCAGACCCTGCATTAGTCATAATGGTGCGCACGTCTGCGAAGTCAAGATTTATAAGGCCTGGAACTGTTATAAGATCTGAAATCCCCTGTACACCTTGGCGCAACACATCATCAGCGATCTTAAACGCCTCCATAATTGATGTGCGTTTCTCTACAACCTGAAAAAGACGATCATTAGGGATGGTAATAAGGGTGTCCACCTGTTTTTTTAATTCTGCAGTGCCTTTCTCTGCTTGCATCATTCGTTTACGTCCCTCAAAAGAAAAGGGTTTTGTCACTACCCCTACGGTAAGTATTCCCATTTCTTTAGCTATCTTAGCAATGACAGGAGCAGCGCCAGTGCCTGTACCACCACCCATACCAGCAGTTACAAATACCATATCTGAGTCCTTAAGGAGCTCTGCTAACTGCTCTTCATTCTCTTGAGCGGCCTTCATACCGATCTCTGGATTGGAACCTGCTCCCAGTCCTCTGGTTAATTTAGCTCCTATTTGAATCTTAAGTTCTGCGTCAGATTGATTTAAGGCTTGGGCATCAGTATTTAAAACTATAAATTGAATACCCTTTAAACCCGCTTCTAACATTCTATTTACCGCATTAGTTCCTCCCCCCCCTACACCTATCACTTTAATATCAGCAAATTGTTCCCTCTGAAAATCAAGATCAGACATATCTAGACCTTCCTTTCTTCGATACTCTGTATATAGCTGAGCAGATAATTTTCCCTAAATCAGCTAAAGGTCACTCTCTTGTAAAAAGTCGAAGCCGTGCACCCATTAGAAGAAGTCCTTAAACCACGCTTTTATCCTTTCTACAAAGGACTTAATTGAAAATTTTCCTCTCTTGCGCGGAAAGGATACTAGGTCTTTACTAGCATGAAGTATCAACCCAACCCCTGTAGAATATATAGGGTTATTGAGGAGTTCAGAGGGGCCATTCTCAATACTCGGAACTCCAATCCTTGCAGGTAAATCTAGAACCTCCATTGCTGCTTCAGCCATCCCTTCCATAAGGGAAGCCCCACCTGTTAGAACTACTCCCCCAGGTAAAAGACGGGGGATCTTCGATTCGTTAAGGGTACTGGATACAAAGGAGAATATCTCATTAACGCGGAACTCAATTATCTCACACAATAGCTCCCTTGGGATTTTCTTAGAATCTGTTCCGCTTACATTAATTGTCTCTAAGAACTCCTCTCCCCGAACCAACCTTCGAAGGGCGCAACCATATTTAACCTTAAGTTCTTCTGCCTTTGCTAATGATGTACGAAGACCAACAGCAATATCATTGGTTATACTATTCCCGCCTAAGGGTATGACAGCAGAATGAACTAACTTCCCATCTATTATCACAGCTACATCAGTCGTTCCTCCTCCTATATCAACGAGCACTACCCCTAATTCTTTCTCTGAACGAGTTAGAACAGCTTCTGCTGATGCAATGGGTTGAAGTATAATATCTAATGGTTCAAGATCAGCCCTACGAATGCATCGTAATATATTTTGAATCGAAATTATAGTACCAGCTATAATGTGTACCTCTACTTCTAACTTAGATCCAGCCATGCCAATTGGATTCTTAATACCGCCAAATCCGTCAACTACAAATTCCCTAGGTAATACATGGATTATGCCTTTATCTGGGGGAAGTTCAATGCTCTTAGCCGCTTCAATGGCTTGCCTCAAATCCTCTTTAGTAATCTCCATCCTGTCGTCTGGTATTATTATAGCTCCCCGTCTATTAAACGAAAAAACATCCCCCCCTGCTATGCTGGCTAATACGGAATTCACCTTGATCCCAGCCATTTTCTCCGCCTTCTCCACTGATTCAAAGATAGACTCTACTGTTCCGTCTAGATCAATGATCATTCCTTTGCGCAGCCCAAAGGAGGGTGCATTCCCCACGCCGATGATATTAATTTCACCCCTGTTTAAAACTTCAGCGATGATAGTACATATCTTGGTGGTCCCTACATCCAGTCCGACCACAATCTCTTTTGCGGCCACTGGCCAATCTCCTCCTTCCACGCTATCTACATTAAATTATCCTATTGTCCATGAAAATTGTATGACTTATTATGAAATTCAACATATATTAAGATATTCCTTCTATTTCATGAAAATTTAAGACATAATTATCTATTATTTAACCACAGGGGCATTTTCATAACGAATATCCACGTACTCTACCTTAAGCCCTCTTTCATTTATATTCTTTAGGATAGATTCTAATACACGCACCTTATTTGCGAGACGTTCTGCTTGTCCAATATATATTTTTAAGCCATCGATTGTATACATATGAATGTCAATTGGAACTGTTAGATTTATCTCTGAAAGTTCCTTCCTTGTGTCCTCGCTTAAATTCACAATTATCTCAAGGGCACTTTCTAATCCAGGGGTTTGTACTCGTTCTCCCAAGGTAAGAACGGAAGTATCAATGCCAGTGATTATAGGCATGGCATCGTCAGGGCTTCTAGTAAACTTCATGGCAACTCCTTCACTATCTATCTCAACAAAATGTCCTTCTTTAGGAAGTACTGCAAGAGCCACTCTTTCCTCTATCTCTATCTTCAAAGAAGAAGGGAAGAGCTTATGAACAACTGCCTTACGTATAATGGGATGCTCTTCTAGGTTTTTAGCTATGACTTTTTCATCTAACCTAAAGAAATTAGCTCTCTCCCCTATATTAGATATCATAAGCAACTCCTCCCCTGACAGAGATTTATTGCCCTTAAATGTGATATCTGAGATTAAAAAAAATACGGAATTTATAAAGGTGAAGCTAGCGCTAACCACCACAAGCAAGAGGAATAAAAACCTATAACGTTCAGACATATCATCACCTCAAAGTAATTACGAGACAGCCATTTCTCGTTCACCAGATGCTTTTATACGACGGATCTCTGCTCCGAGGCATGATAATTTATCTTCAATAGCCTCATAACCGCGATCAATATGATCGGCATCTTCTACTATCGTTACACCATCAGCTACTAGTCCTGCAAGAACCATAGCTGCCCCAGCTCTAAGATCAGTGGCCTTTACTTCTGTCCCAGAAAACTTAGGAACACCCCTTATAAATATAGTCCGTCCATCGCTTCTAATATCAGCGCCCATCCTCCTTAGTTCATCTACATACTTGAATCTATTCGTAAAGACAGTTTCCGTTATAATACTAGCTCCTTTAGCCAGGCTAGCAAGGACCGCTATTTGAGGTTGCATATCTGTGGGAAATCCCGGATACGGCATAGTCTGTATGTCTATTGGGAGTATCGGTCTACCACCGATAACCTGTATCCAATCTTCGCCCCTGCGAATCTCTGCACCAGCCTCTATTAACTTTGCTGTTACGGATCGAATATGTTCAGGCACTATACCTTCTATCAAGACATCCCCTTCAGTAATAGCAGCTGCCACCATAAGGGTGCCTACTTCTATCCTGTCTGCCATAAGGGTATAGTCAACAGCACCTAGCTTATTCACTCCTTCTATGATTATCTTATCTGTGCCTGCTCCAGATACCTTCCCACCCATTGCATTATAGAAGTTCTGTTGCTCTACGATCTCTGGTTCATGAGCTGCATTATGTATAATAGTAGTGCCTTTAGCTAGGGTTGCAGCAGCCATCAAATTCTCCGTTGCACCAACACTAGGAAAATCTAAAGTTATCTCCGCGCCTTTCAAGGACTTTGCCTCAGCAATTATATATCCCTGTTCCTCATGAACCCTAGCACCTAAAATTTTAAATCCATTGAGATGATAATCTATAGGCCTTGTGCCTATATCGCACCCCCCAGGATAAGATATCTTTGCCTTTCCCACCCTTGCGAGAAGAGGACCCATTATCTGAATAGAAGCACGCATCTCTTTAACTAACTTATATGGAGCTTCATAGCTTCTAATTTCTCCATGTTTCCTCATGTCTATGGTAATAATCCGTTTATCACGGTTAAAATTAGTATCAATCCCAAGAGCATTCAAAACACCGATCATAGTATGTACATCAATTATATCTGGTACATTTCGTATTGTACATACATCATCAGAGAGTATACTTGCTGCCATCAATTTTAGAACCGAGTTCTTGGCTCCACTAGCCCTTATTGTCCCATGCAGACGGTTTCCCCCGCGTATCCAAAGTTTACTCATTTCTCTCCCCCCAGTCATCATCAAAATGGCACAGGCCATCTCATATTCTATAAAAGTTGAATCTCATATGCGAGTTTCTCTCCTACCTTTCTAATGTCCCCTGCGCCCATTGTGAGAACCAGATCTCCCGGAGATAAAAAGCCTATTAGTTCCTGAGTTATACTATCCATATCTTCAATACATCTAACAGCTTTGCCAATCTCATTGGTAGCAATTAAATTTGTCAACTTTTGAGCAGTAACTCCTGGTATTCGTGGTTCACCTGCAGAGTAAATATTAGTTATAAAGATGATATCAGCGTCAGAAAAGGCTTTACTGAACTCATTCATAAGTAACTTAGTTCGAGTATATCTATGAGGTTGAAATATGGCTATAACACGTTTAGGGCCAGTCTCTTTTGCGCTTCTTAAAACAGCGCGAATCTCAGTTGGATGATGTCCATAGTCATCGATTATAGTAATATCATTCTGTCTATGAATAATCTCGAACCTCCTATGAACTCCTTTAAAAGTAGAGAGAGCCTCAGCCACCTTCCCAGGGTCTAGCCCCAACTCATTAGAAAGGCCTGCAACAGCTAGCGCGTTATATATATTATGCATTCCTGGAACATTAAGTTCCAAATCAGCCCATGGTTTCCCTCCTATTTTAACAGTGAATCGAGAAACGAAGCCACATCTCTCTATATTACAAGCATGAACATGAGCCTCTGGACTTAAACCATAAGTTATTACCTTGCCCTTATAACCATTTACCACTTCAGATACGTTAGGGTCATCTATGAATAATACTGCTATACCATTACCTTTAATATTCTTTAAAAAAGTTTTAAATGCATCCTTTACACCCTGAATAGTTTTATAATAATCAAGATGATCATCATCAATATTAGTCACTATTGCTACTTGGGGAGAAAGCTTTAAAAACTGTCCACTACTTTCATCGGCTTCAGCAACTAAATATTTCCCCCGTCCCAGCCTAGCGCTGCCTCCTATATCATTGAGTTCCCCACCTATAATTACAGTAGGATCTATACCACACCCCTCAAGGACTAAAGCCAGCATTGATGTGGTAGTAGTCTTACCATGGGATCCTGCTACTGCTATTCCAAACTTATCTTCCATTAACATTGCTAATGCTTCTATTCGTTGAAGAATCGGGATTCCGCATTCCTTGGCGTAAACTAGCTCCTCATTAGTCTGAGGTATGGCCGCTGAAACCACTATAACATCAGCATCTCCTATGTTATTTTTAGAATGCCCTATAAAAATACGAGCACCCTTCTTGCTGAGAGCAGCAGTGACCTCTGTTTCTTTAAGATCTGATCCAGAGACTACAAAACCCATATCAAAGAAGATCTGGGCTAGGGGGCTCATCCCCGAGCCGCCTATACCGATAAAATGAAGATGGCACGTATCCAACATATTTCCAATAACCTCTCTTTTAAAGAATATCCTGTTCCTTAATTAAAGTATATGCCGTTTAAGGGGGCATTGTTATACATATAAGCCTCGCTTGTCCTCTTAAAAGACATCTCGCATAAATTAAAAATAATACACCTTATTTTAAGCTTTCTCAAAAGTATCAATCACAAGTTGAACCAGCTCTCGAGTGGCGTGGATCTTACCTAACGCTTTACTATTTTGAGCCATTTCCTTGAGCCTATCTTTATCACCCGCTATATTCATGACTATTTGAGTCAATACCTCGCCATTTAGCTGGTCATTATGGATGATCACTGCAGCCCCCTTATCTTGTAACACCCGTGCATTGTGTTCCTGGTGATTATTAGCTGCATATGGAAAAGGTATGAGGATGGCTGGAAGGCCTCGTGCCGTAATCTCAGATAAAGACATAGCACCTGCGCGACTGAGTACTAGATCAGAAGCTGCATACGCATGGGGCATTTTATCGATATATGGCTCTACTATGAGCTGCCGTCGCTTTAACCCATCCTTAACTCCTTGTATCTTTATAACTTCTCTATAAAAACTCTCAAAGTTATCCTTACCAGTACTATGTAATATTTGTAGTTCCTTGTTCTTTAAGAGGTTAGGTATAGCCTCTAAAAGAGCATTATTTATGCTCCGTGCTCCCTGTCCACCTCCAAAGACCAACAAAACTGTTTTCTTTGGGTTTAAATTAAAAGCGTTAGCACCTTCTTCTTTAGATATAGAAGCGATCTCAGGACGCACTGGATTTCCCGTAACAATAACTCGTTTCGGATCGGGGAAAAACTCAACTGCCTTATCAAAAGCCACAGCTATCTTTCGTACAAATCTAGAAAGAATCCTATTAGTAAGGCCTGGTATGGTATTTTGTTCTTGAATTATGCAAGGGATCTTACTCATTGCTGCCATAAGAATCACAGGACCACAAACATATCCCCCTGTACCTACCACTACATGTGGTTTAAATTCCTTGAGTATACGACGTGATTCAATACACGCCCTAGCGGCAAGAAAAGATGACTTAAAGAAAGCAATAGAAGGGCGACGCGGAAGCCCTACTACAGTTATAGTTTTAAGTTCAAACCCCTCTTGAGGAACCTTTTCAGCTTCTAACCCTTTCTCTGTACCAACAAATAGTACTTCTGTATCAGGTCTTTCTATTAATAGCCCTTTTGCTATCGCTAAAGCAGGATAAAGATGTCCTCCGGTGCCTCCCCCTGTTATAAGAACTCGCATAACTTACCCCTTTCTAAGCATCCCCAGAAACAAAGGCAGTAAGATCCCGCCTTTGCGTGGTACATCTAGATATATTTAAAAGAATGCCAACTCCAATTAAGGTCATAATAAGTGAAGAACCTCCAGCGCTAATAAACGGAAGTGTTATCCCGGTGATTGGCAAGGAACCAGAGACAACCCCCATGTTTATAAGTGCCTGAAGCACTATCATAGATGTTATGCCTGATGCTAGAAGACTTCCAAAGGAATCAGGAGCTGAAACAGCGATCTTATATCCCCGCCAAGCAAAGACAAAGAATAAAAAGATTATAAGGCAGGTACCTATAAAGCCCATCTCTTCTCCTAAAATAGCAAAGATAAAGTCAGTGTGTTGCTCTGGCAGATAAAAGAACTTTTGCCTACTTTTGCCTAGACCTAGCCCAAAGAAACCACCTGAACCAAGTGCAAGTAAAGATTGGATTATATGATAACCTGTCTTAGAAGGATCTTTCCAAGGATCGAGAAATGCCATAAACCTCTTCGCACGATATTCCTCCATAAAAAGCACCTTAATAAAAGCAGGTACGCCAACTACTGCCAGGCCAATAAGATGAAGTATATTGGCCCCAGCCACGAAAAACATGATACATGTGACTCCTATAATAGCTGCTGCAGTCCCTAAATCTGGCTCAAGTAGAATCGAGACCACAATAAGGCCACAAACCATAAGTGGAAGAAGTAAACCTTTAACAAAAGAGCGTATCTTACTTTGGGCACTTGAAAGATATGATGCGAGAAAGATAACATTAGCTAATTTCGCTATCTCGGATGGTTGTAAATTAATTATACCTAGGTCTATCCATCTCTTTGATCCTGAGATCACATGTCCAATGCCAGGTATCAATACTAAAGTTAAAAAAACTATTGATACAATAAGTAAAGGAATAGATATCTTCTCAAAAAACCTATAATCTATATTCATAGTAAAAATCATCATAATTACACCTATAAGAGCCCACATTAACTGTTTCTTTAAGAAGTAAGCACTATCGCCATACTCAGTATATGCCATTACTGAGCTGGCGCTATATACTATGACTATACCTATACTCAAAAGCACGACGGTGCTTATGAATATGAAGATATCAGGAGGTCCGTTCTTCCTCTTTTTATTCTTTTTTCTCTTCCTCTCTCCCATCTTATCACCACATCTCACTTTTAAAGTGCTATATTAGCCAAAAGACCTATTAACCCAAAGATCAAACCTAAAATCCAAAACCTAGTTACTATCTTTGTTTCCGTCCATCCAGAAAGCTCAAAATGATGATGTATAGGGCTCATACGAAAGACCCGCCTACCTGTAAGACGAAAGGATATCACTTGAATTATCACTGATGAGGCTTCTATTACAAAAATCCCTCCGATAATAACTAAGAAAAGCTCTCTTTTAAGTAATACCGCAACAGAAGATAAAGCTCCACCTAAAGCCAAGGAACCCGTATCTCCCATAAATACCTGTGCTGGGTGAACATTGAACCAAGAAAAACCCAGACATGCGCCTACTAAAGCTGCACAGAAGATCGCCATATCCATCCTTCCAAGCGAGAAGGCTATTATGGCAAAAAAGAAAGCGGCTATTCCAGCTGTACCTGCGGCTAGACCATCTAAACCATCAGTTAGGTTCACTGCATTAGAAATCCCTACAACCATAAAGACAGCAAAGAATGGATAAAGCCACCCTAGATCAATCCATTGTCCAGTAAATGGAATAAGTACCTCGGTTCCTAGGTTTGGATCTACAATAGAATATAGGGCTAGGAGACCAGCTATAAGTATTTGCCCTATTAACTTATAGCGTGCTTTAAGCCCTAGAGAGCGTTTTGTGATTATTATTAAAAGATCATCAAGTAGTCCTATGAGTCCATATCCTAAGGTTATAAATACAACCCATGCCAGATATTCAAGGTCTCGGGCAAATATAAAAGTGGATATAAGAAGGGCTGTTAATATAATTACCCCCCCCATAGTTGGTGTTCCACTCTTCTTGAGATGAGCCTTAGGACCATCAGAACGAACTCGCTGACCAAACTTTAACCTTCTCAAGATAGATATAGACGGGGGGCCTATTACAAGTCCTATTCCGAAGCTTACTGCAGCTGCATATATTAGCGATAACACCCTTCATTTCTCCCTTCAAAGTGAAGTAGGTTCTCTTTTGAGCCCTCCCACTATCTCTTGCATATTCATGGCTAGTGAACCCTTCACTAAGATCACATCATCCTTACACGCCATTTGCCTAAATTTTTGTAATGCTTCTTCATTAGAGGCAAACCAAAAAGCAGATTCGTGCATACCACCTTCTTGTGCTGCTGCTACTGTGTTCTTGGAGAGCGGCCCAATACCAAAGAAAAGGTCTACCCCCGATGACGCTAGTAATTCCCCAACTATCCTGTGACCTTTTAAAGAAAAGTCTCCTAGCTCTAACATATCACCAAGTATAGCCACCTTGCGTCTATCCCCTGCCACTTCAGTTAGCACTCTAATAGCTGCTCCTACAGAAGCTGGGCTTGCATTATAAGTATCATCAATTATCTTAAGCCCATTTGGCAAATTAATTATAACGCCTCTCCTCTCACTAGCTTTAAACTCCGCTAATCCCTGTGCTATAATATGAAGATCTAATCCTTCTAATAAACCCATACAGATCGCAGCCAGCGCGTTATATACATTGTGAAGACCTGGAAGGGGCACCCGTATCTTCTCCTGACCTTTCCATGATACAACAGTGAATTCTATCCCGTCCTCCCCATTGCTCACTATATCAATAGCACGTACATCCACTGCTTCTCCTGTTCCATATGTACACGCGGAGCCCTTTGAATATTTCTTCATTTCACATACAAATGGATCATCTCCATTGAGGACTGCGATACCATCCTCATGGAGTTCCTCGATGAGCTCAGCTTTAGCACGGGCTATTCCATTCTTAGAACCTAAGAGTTCCATATGAGATTCACCGATATTCGTTATAACACCTATATCAGGTTTAGCTATAAGTGCAAGCTCTCGTATTTGTCCAAATCCCCTCATCCCCATTTCTACTACTGCCATTTGAATGGTATCATCTAGTTCTAAGAGGGTCAATGGCAAACCTATCTCAGTATTATAATTCCCCTTAGTTTTCAGGGTTTTATATCTCATGGAAAGGACCTGTGCTATCATATCTTTAGTAGTGGTCTTTCCGGTACTTCCTGTGATGCCTACTACCTTAGGAGCGATACTCATTCGATTCCATTTAGCAAGATCCTGTAATCCTTTAAGGGTATCTTCCACACATATCAAAGCTCTGTCATGTGGAAATACCTCACCCGACTCACTGGATATTAATGCCCCACAGGCCCCTTTTTCAAAAGCCTGAGTGAGAAAGGTATGACCATCGAAGTTCTCTCCTTTTAATGCTATGAAAAAATCTCCTGGTTTAAGAGTCCTAGTGTCAGTAGAAATAGAAATTACTTTAAGATCCGATGAGCCCTGAAGTAGCTGTCCATTTAAGACTTTTAGGATATCTCCTACAGTAATAGTCTTCATTCCCTCTCCCTACTCTCCCTCAATATCTCCTCAGCCACTTCTCTATCATCAAAGTGGATGGTTCTATCTTTAAATATCTGATAATTTTCGTGCCCCTTGCCAGCTATAAGCACTACATCATTAGGCTTTGCCATCATAATAGCATCTCTGATAGCAGTCCTCCTATCCTCAACCATGTGATACTCTCCATTTGTCTCTTCTAATCCCGCTCGGATCTGTTCCATTATCTCTAACGGCTCTTCGGTCCGTGGGTTATCTGATGTTATTATTGTATAGTCGCTCAATTCGCCAGAGATCGCCCCCATAATAGGACGTTTGGTTTTATCTCTATCGCCTCCGCAACCAAAGACACAAATCACTCTACCCCTGGCAAAGGAACGAGCGGTACTCAAAACATTCTTTAACCCATCTGGCGTATGTGCATAGTCAACGATAACAGCAAATTCCTGGCCACAGTTGACTGAATCAAATCTACCTGCTACGTTCATAACCCCTTCAAGACCTTCCTTGACCTTATCTAAACCTATTCCCATTCCAAGGCATAAACTAGCAGCGCCAAGGGAATTGTATACATTAAAGGGACCTACTAATTTAAGATTGATCTTATCACTCCCCCACGGAGTCTCCATTACAAAGGATGTCCCGCTATATGTAACATTTATATCCTTGGCTCTTACGTGGGCGTCATTTTCCAATCCATAAGTTATCACATGAGCATTAGTCCGCTCAATTATGTAGCTGCTATTAGGATCATCTACATTTATGGCAGCCACCTTAGTATCCTCTAGATCTTCAAAAAATTTAGTCTTAGTAGCTAAATATCGATGAAAAGTCTTGTGGAAATCAAGGTGATCTTGGGTTATATTAGTGAAGATCCCACCTCTAAAATTACTCGCTGAAGTCCTCTTTAAATCTATAGCATGAGATGATACTTCCATAACAGCATATCTAGCGCCTTCTCCCACCATCCTATTTAAGAATTCCTGAAGGTCAAGACTTTCTGGGGTAGTTCGCTCAGTAGGAACTTCCATATCCCCTATAAGATTCGTTATGGTTCCCATGAGTCCAACCTTATAGCCAGCAGCTATAAGAATACCTCTTACTAGATAAGTTGTAGTGGTCTTACCATTGGTACCTACGACTCCAATAAGATCCAGCTTATTGGATGGATGTTCATAAAAGTTGCCGCTCATAATAGCAAGGGCATCTCTAGTATCATCTACAAGAATCCCAGTAACTCCATGAGGAAGCTCTATCTCCTTATTAATTATTACAGCTTTTGCTCCATTGCGTACTGCATCTGAGATGAAGTTATGTCCATCAACTTTAAAACCTGTTATACAAATGAAGATTTGCCCATCTTTAACTCGTCTAGAGTCATAACTTAATCCCGATACCTCTATCCCTGGATCCCCTTGAACTAATCTATAATTTAAACCTTTTAATACATCACTGAGCTTCATAATTATCGCCTAGCCTAAAAGTCTGGGCGATCCGACCCCCTTCCTTGTAAAAGCTAATATATGATCTTTAGTATACCCAGTTTTTCACAAAAAGCTACGGTTCAAATGAGGTTGATGAACCTAACGTAAGAAGAACAGTGCTTCCTATAGGGACCATAACACCTTTCGGTGGAAGTTGTTCTACTACTAATTCCCCTGTTCCCGATAGCTTGCTCTTGAGACCAAGAGCAGTCAATTTGCGTTGAGCATCCTCAAGCGAGAGCCCTATAAGTTGTGGGACAGCTACCTTACGCTCTCCTTTACCACTCTGCTCTAAAAGAAAAGGATCAGGCTCAATACCAAGATATTGAAGGGTATCATAAGCCAGCTCCCTAAAGCTAGGGGCAGCTAGTACGCTTGCAAAAGTGGTCCATGCATTGGGTTCATCTAATACTACAATGGCCGCAATACGTGGGTCATCTACAGGAGCAAACCCTACAAAAGAAACTACTCTCTTAGACCCATATCGTCCATCTTCAGCCTTTTGTGCAGTCCCAGTTTTTCCGGCAACTCTATAACCAGCTATCCCAGCATTTCTACCTGACCCGTTTAAGACTACTGATTCTAGAATCATCTGAAGAGTCTTGGCAGTATCTTCTGAAATGACCTGTCGAAGAGGGGTTTCAGGGAACTCTTCTATTATGTTCCCTTCAGAATCTCTAATAGCCTTAACAAGCCTTGGCTTCATCAAAAGACCATCGTTAGCTACGGCAGCTACAGCTGTAACGAGTTGCAAAGGGGTGACGGCTATACCTTGACCAAAGGATATAGTGCCCTGCTCTACAGGGCCTACGTTCTTTAAAGGCATGAGAATACCGCTAGCTTCGCCTGGGAAATCTATCCCTGTACGGGCTCCAAAGCCAAAATCCTTTATGTACTCATAAAACTTTTCTTTAGCTAACCTCATTCCTATAGTTACAAAGACCACATTACATGAATTCTCTGCAGCTTCTATAAAGGTTTGGCTCCCATGACCTCCCCCTCTCCAGCATCTGAGACGTCTATCTTCAACTAAGATATATCCTGGATCAAAAAATGTCTCTAAAGGAGTAACAAGGCCCTCCTCAAGAGCTGCTGCAGATGTTATTACTTTAAAAGTAGAACCAGGCTCATATGAATCAGTGAGCACAAAATTTCTTCTAACAGAATTTGGGTACTCATTATAGGTATTAGGATCATAAGTAGGTCTACTGGCCATGGCAAGTATATCACCTGTCTTAGGGTCCATAACTATTATTCCGCCACGAGCAGCGTTAACCTCTTCCATAACCTTGTCGAGTTCTCTCTCAACTATATATTGGATAGATTTATCAATGGTTAAGATCAAATTATTACCATCCTGAGGAGTCAAAAACTCCCTAAGTCCCTCAGGTATCTCCTTACCCTTTGCATCCCTTTCAGCTAGAACCTGGCCCGGTGCACCACGTAAATATTTGTCATAATATAATTCTAGGCCTTCTAATCCTTGATTATCCATACCAGCGATACCTAGTATATGTGCTGCTAGTTCATTATTAGGATAGAAACGTTGTGATGTCTCTGCAAGTTTGATACCGGGAAGATCTATTGTTCTTATTGCTTCTGCTTCTTTATCAGTTAATTTCCTATCTATCCAGACAGTTGCAGTTCGCCTAATTATTCTATTATATATATCACTATACTCCATATTGAGTATCTCTGCAAGGGTCTTAGCAGTTAATTTTGGTTCTTTAACCTCTACAGGTATAGCATATACGGCATCTCCACTTACGCTTATTGCTAGTTCTTCCATATTTCGATCGTAGATTATACCCCTGCGAGAATATACAGGAAAGGGACGCATCCTCTGATCTAGTGCCTTTTGAAACAACTCGTCATTCTTAAAGATCTGTACAAATGCTATTCTACCAGTTAAACCAATAAAAGAGAGGGCGGTAAGAAAAAAAAGGAGAGCTATCCGCCTCTTTATAATTAAAGTCGGTACTTTTAGATAATTAAATGCGGGCAACCGCACCTCCTCCTCAGTCGCCTGAGTAGGCAGATGAGCTAGCAAACCATCTCACTGTGAGCTGAGAAAAGGCGGCTAGCACACTCTCCTGTACTGTCCTGCGCATTTGATTTACCGTGGCAAGTTCCACTCTCTCAGTAGCAGCTAAAGGCTTCTCAGGTACCTCAAGCTGCTGAGGATGAGGGACTTCCATAAGCGCAAGAACCTTGGTCTTGTCAGGTTTCTTCATCCCTAATTTCTCAATGGCCTCTTTCTCTATTCTATCTAGAGATTTCAACTCAGATATTTTTAGATTTAAGAGATCGTTCTCCTTCTTTAGCTTCTGTAGTTCTTCCTTTAGGTCATTAAGAATATATGAAGTTCGGGTTACCTTTGTTTGAATACCAAGGTACAGGAGGATCATAAAGACTAGGGCTACTGCGACTACCGCAGTAAAAGTCATCCCCACGACAGTCGCACGGCGCCTATCTCGCTTTTTCCTCGGTAGCACAACGGGCTCATCCATAAGTGCCTGATAGGCGAATTTTTCTTCATCAATATTTGACACTATCATCTTTATTCACCCCACGTATAATTTATTCCCTAGATTTTTTCCGCCACGCGTAATCGTGCGCTTCGTGCTCGAGGGTTTATTTCTACCTCCCGAGAGGAAGGAACTATAGGCTTCGTAGTCAATACTTTCAAGATCTTCTTCTTCCCGCAGATACAAACTGGGAATTTGGGAGGGCAATGGCAACCCTTCTCATAGCCCTTAAAAGTCTGCTTTGCTATCCTGTCCTCAAGGGAATGAAATGTTATTGTGCAAATCCTGCCCCCAGGGGATAACAGTTCAATAGCATCGTTCAAAGTCTTTTCAAAGTTCCTTAGCTCATCATTAACAGCTATCCGTAAAGCCTGAAAGGTACGTTTTGCAGGATGTGGTCCAGTCTTCCTAGCTTTAGCAGGGATAGCAGCTTTAATTATCTCTACCAATTCTCCTGTTCGCTCTATAGGACCCATGCGTTCTCTCTTAGCCACTATAAACTCAGCTATACGCTGGGCCCATCTTTCCTCACCATACTCTTTAATTATCTTAGTTAGTTCATCCTCTGAGTAATTATTTACTATATCAGCAGCTGTGATAGGAGCATCTCTTGACATACGCATATCAAGAGGTCCATCGAATTTATATGTAAATCCCCGCTCAACTTCGTCTAGTTGGTATGAAGAAACTCCTAGATCAAAGATTATCCCATCCACACCTTTTATATTACGGGATTCTAATACAGTCTTAATATTGATAAAGTTATCGCAAACAAGAAGAGCCCGCTCTTTAAAAGGATTAAGTCTTTTTAAGGCTGCTGCAATTGCTTCTTTGTCCCTATCAAATCCAATAAGCATGCCTCTTGGGGTTGTTCTTTCTAATAAAGCAAAAGCATGTCCTCCTCCTCCTAATGTACAATCAACATATATACCATTAGGACTAGGATTTAGCATATTTAAAGTCTCTTCTAACATCACTGGAACATGTCGAAATTCTGCCATCTTATATTCACCTAACTCTATATCAGATTCCAAGATCTACTATCTTCTCAGCGATATCTTCGAAGGACTCCCCAGCTTCATTAGAATAATCTCGCCATCTTTCTTTAGCCCAAACCTCAACCCTAGTTGATACCCCTATGATAACGACTTCCTTATCGATCTTTGCGTGTTCTCTTAAATTTTGTGGCAAAAGGATCCTCCCTTGCTTGTCCACTTCGCATTCAGTAGCTCCTGAGAAGAAGAACCTCACAAAGGCCCTAGCATCTGCCTTGGTGAGAGGCAATGATTTTAACTTACCCTCCATGTTTGACCATTCGTTCATAGGATACACAAATATACAGCCATCTAAACCTCGAGTTATAACGAAGCTTTCTCCAAGTTCTTCTCTGAATTTAGAGGGTATGGCTAATCTACCTTTTGAATCTACTGTATGTTGAAATTCTCCCATGAACATGACCTTTAACCCCACTTTCTAGAAGGCATCCCCACTTTACCCCACTTCTCCCCACTCATTTTATCTATTTCGCCTTTTTTTCTTAAATACCTTCTTCTTTTTCAAAATATTTTTAAAAAAAATACTTTTTTAAAAGTCTGGAAAACAAAAACGTTCCATATCCCTGCCAAGGCTACAAGGATATGGAACGTTCTGGAAAAAATTAATAGCTAATTAATTAATAATTATAACCCACCTCATCAAGGAGCTTCTTTAAACCACGCGAGGCTAGTCTAAATAACTCTGGTCCGCTAAAACCAGAAAATCCGCCAGCATGACTAAGATGTGGTTCTAGAGACATAAAACCTTTATAGTTACGAGATTTCAAAGCACTTAAAATCTCTTTGAAGTCTCCATCACCTTCTCCTGCTACTGTTACTTGCTTCTTCTCTATAGAATAATCTTTAATATGCATATATTCAATGTAATCTTCTAACTTAGGATAAGCATCTTCGTACACTTTAACACCACACTGGAGAAAGTTTGCAGGATCAAAGGTTGCCCGTAGGGACTTAGAATCAATAGTCCCTAAAAGATCCACACATCGTTCAGTTATATCGCCATATATCTTTTTTTCATTTTCATGGAGGAGAACTATACCAGCGTCTTCAGCCATCTGAACCATAGCTTTCATACGTGCCATGACTTCAGAGCGATAACGAGTAGGTTCTTCGCGTTCAGGTATAAAGAATGAGAAGACCCTTATATACTGAGTCTCAAGTTCCTTAGCTACCTTGATAGCTCGTTCTACGTCTTTCAAATGAGCATCAAAATCATCTGTTATCATAATCTTACCTAGAGGAGAACCTATAGCTGAAATCTTAAAACCACGTTTCCCTATTTCTTCTTTTATAGTAGCTACCTCGTCATCTGTGAACTTAAGAACATTCGTTCCCCATACAGCTCTTAACTCTATATATTTAATGCCTTCCTCTTCTAAAACATCCATCTGTTCAGTCAAATCTTTACTAATTTCATCTGCGAAAGCACTTAACTCGATCATTATATTGCCGCATATTTATTGCGACTTTATCCCTCCCCTATATATTCTATATTATAGAGATTCTACCTTATGACATAAACTCCTTTAAACTTACCCGCTTTTTTTATCAGAACATATAAAAATAGCTTCTCTTAATACCTTAGCAGCCAAAATAGATGTAATATCAGAATGATCGTAAGGAGGTGCTACTTCCACCAGATCAAAACCAACAATATTTGTGCTGATCTCGTGAAAAGCATGTATTACTTCTATGATCTCTCTAGATGAAATTCCTCCTGGCTCTGGTGTACCAGTCCCCGGTGCAAAGGCTGGATCCACTACATCTATGTCTAAACTAATATATATAGGGCTAGATGAAGCATAATCTATAAGACGTTTAAGATCTGAGAAAAAATCTACAGAGTAGGACTGGATCTTATCCTTGCCATATTCTACTTCTTCCTCAATGCCTGAACGTATCCCAAACTGAAAGAGTCGCTTCTCACCGATAGCTTCTGATACATACCTCATTACTGAAGCATGTGAGTATCTTTGTCCTAGATATCCGGAACGTAAATCCATATGCGCATCAAAGTGGAATACAAATAAATCTGGGTACACTGAAGATGCTGCTTCAACCAATGGAAGGGTTACTAGATGTTCGCCTCCGAGAAAGCAAGGCGTCTTTCCCCCCTTATAAAGTCTCACAGCAGCATCGTTGATTATCTTTAAACTTTCTCGTACATCCCCAAAGGGTAAGATTAGATCTCCTGCATCATAGAAGGGGACATCTTGTAAGTCTCGTCTTAGATGAAGACTATACTCTTCTAGGCTCTCAGAGACTGATCTAATTCGTTCTGGTCCAAACCTAGAACCTGGCCTGAAACTAGCTGTCCAGTCCATAGGTGCGCCCATTATGACTATTTGGGCATCCTCAGACGTCTCTTTACTCCCAAGAAACCTGCCGTACTCATTCATTTTTTTGAACGAGCTCCTTAACGAATCTTGGCAGAGTAAAAGCAGATTTATGTAAGTCTGGCGTATAGTATTTACAAGATATTTCCGGTATTTCTTCTGTATTTACTTGTAATGGATCATACTTTTTTGAACCCATAGTAAAACTCCAAAAACCGCTTGGGTAAGTGGGGATATCCGTTAGGTATAATCTACATATTGGAAAGACATTAGATACAGAAGTGAAGATCTGCGCAACAAACTCACCATTAAAGAAAGGAGATTCTGTTTGAGCTACAAAGAGTCCATCTTCTCCTAAAGCCTCGTAGACATTTTTATAAAACTCCTGCGAAAAAAGGCCTGTAGCTGGTCCCACTGGATCTGTGGAATCCACCAAGACCACATCATACTGTCCCTTATTTTCTTTAATATGCTTAATCCCATCCCCTATAATCACTGTTACTCGTTCGTCCTCTAGACCACAACTTATCTCAGGTAAGAACCGTTTACTTGCTTCAATTACTTTACCATCGATCTCTACGAGGACTACCTCTTCTACACTGGGGTGTTTCAGGACCTCACGAACTGTCCCGCCATCTCCTCCTCCGATTATAGCGACTCTTCGAGGATTTCCATGTGTGAAGAGGGGAACATGAACTATCATTTCATGATAGATGAATTCATCTCTTATAGTTGTCTGAATAGCCCCATCCAAGACCAACATTCTGCCAAATTCATAAGTATCAAGTACAGCTAGGTGCTGAAAGCGGGTTCGCTCAACATGTAATGTCTCACGCACCTTACAAGTTATACCAAGATCTTTAGTTTGTTTTTCACTATACCATAGTTCCATAAAAATAATGGCGGGTGTCTTCTACTATATATAAATGTTCGTATGAAGAGCCCCGCCTTTCCTCCTTCCTAGTGGATTATATTTTTTTAATACCAAAGAGCTACTGCAGCAAATGAACATCCTACCTTCTCAACCTTGTGGTCTATAGCTTTAGATTTAATATCTACTAGCCTCATACCACGTTGCCGAAAGGCATCTCGAACCATTTCGCGTACTGTCTCTTCTGCTTCTTCCTTTGTGCATTTGCCAGAGAACTCCATTATAACGCCAAAGGTATCTTCACTAAAGCCTATAGCCACAGCAGCAGCAATAACTTCTCCAGGAATATCGCTATATATAGAACCATAAGCTGTGGGAACTAGCGAACCCGGCGGGATCTTAAGATTTTCTACTTGCTTTGCTCCTGGAGGCATTATACTGCTCACTTTCAATAGATTGAGATTCCCTATGCCCGCTTCAAGCAAAGCATTATCAAAGGCATTCAATTTATTATCAGCTTCTCCACAACCAGCTACTAAAGAAAATTTTGTAGGTGTCGGCAACATTTATCTTTTCCCCCCCTTCCCTTTGGATATTCACTTTAATCTTTAAAAGAAGATCTCGTCATCAAATTGCGGTTACTCGATGAACATGATTCTCTTATATAACTATCAAGCAAGCAAAAACCCTATGACTTTTTGATAAAAGGCATCATAGGGTTTATGCCATATGCCAAGCACATCGTTCCTAAGGCGTTTTAAATCCCCTTTTCTCGATTTCATAATATTGCTTGTACTTTTGATAACCCCTTTCTTCGATCGAAGATCCCGCGTTTAATTTCTGTCGCATTCATATGCTCTGGTTGGAATTTATCTACGATATAGTCGCACGCGTGCCATGGATCTACAGTTTCACCGCATGTAAAGACATCAATAGCAGCGTAACCATATTCTGGCCAAGTATGAATCGCCAGGTGAGATTCGGAGATTACCACTACACCGCTCACTCCAAAGGGTGAAAATTTGTGAAAAGCCACCTCGCGAATTTCTGCACCTGCCGAAAGGGCAGCATCCACCATAAGCTTTTTGATCCCGTCGACGCTGTTTAACACCTCAGGGTCACACCCGTAAATCTCGCATAAGATATGACGGCCCAAAGCATTAACCATCTAGTTCGTTGCCCCCTTTTTAGTTGAAATAAAGTAATCCTACTCGACGAGAACAATTGTATCAGATTCTTTTCAAAAGTCAAATGGTAAACTCCTTAAATAGCTCTCCCAATGGGCTCCTAACTCTTTATTACGTTTACTTGCTTTTACCCTCATTATTGCCAATGAACTATTTCAATAATCATTATCCGGAAAGTATCTATAATAATTGAAAATTATAAAGACTTTAACTCTGTAGTACAGATATCTCTTAGACATATGAATTCAGCTCAATCGCAATCCCATGTTATACGGATTAATCACGCTTTGACCTGTAGCTTAAATATTGACAGTACAACGAATGCTAGTATATACTACGATATATATTATATAAAAAGTGTGATTGTTGCTTTTATGGATATTACTAAATTATTTAAAAATGGCAGAAGTCAAGCTCTTCGTCTTCCAAAAGAATATAGGTTTGATGGAACTGATGTTTGTATAAAAAATTTGAAGATATTACAAAAACCATAGTGAATACATTGTCTTAAAGAACAACAAACCTGCTGTTATATTACTCTCGGTTGAGGAAATTCATTTATTGAATGAGGCTAAAAAGTATCAACGGTGTGGTAATTGAATAAGGCAGATATTAGTAGGTATAAGCAAAGCCGGTAAAAACCCTTTACCGCACCCCCAGGGTTATGGTAAACCCATTGGGAATAAAAGCGGCAACAATTTAACAGGCTTCTTTAAAATTAAGTATAGGAAACAAGCTGTATGAATATCCGAACGGGATGATAACTACTGTTATAATATGGCTACAAGACTTTATCAGAAGTATGGGAACAAAGTTTTTATTGATATTAAAATTATTTTAGAAATCCTAAGCTTTTTCATTATTTTTTTCTCAATACGTCTGTAGACATCTCAATTAACTTCACCAAGGAGGGGGGAAGTCACTTCCCTTTTTTCATAGTTCAATAGACCCTATGCTTATTTAAATGAATACTATACTTCAGCACCTATCTTCCTATCGCTTTCTTCTGCAGTAGAGTATTGGCAGGAGAGCTTTGCCTTGATAACTTCAGACATATCGTTGCTCATTGCTATAACCTCCTGATTGAATTACTTTTGCCCCTTAATACCCTTCTTGTTAAAGCCACGGGTGATCAGAATAGAATCCTCCCCATCTGCCTTTGCAAAATCCCCGTAGACTACAAAATCAGTAAAACCACAATGTACTTGTCCCATAGAAAAGTTGAACTATTTAATAATGATTCTAGTGCAAAAGTCGTC
>DIRN01000099.1 GCA_002426645.1 Firmicutes bacterium UBA5435
GGTAGCTTAAAAGTTGACACTCGTCATTTTTATAATGATAAGGCAAAATATATAGGATGCCATATTCAGCGTATACTATAAAAACACCAGAATTCAGGTTATTAGTGGAGAGACAATAGAGAACTTGTAAGATTATAAGCTGAAACTATTGAGTTCTTATTACTTTGAGAGCTGGTACATTCCTCACTTTATAATGTAGGGCGGAAGAATGTACCAGCTCTCATTTTGTTCACCAATGGGTTAAGCTATAGATAGGTATACATGACTTATATAGTCGGTATTTGTAGTCTTTTAAGAGGTAAATTAACTAGGTGTTTAAAGTTAAACGTGTATGGACTCTAATGATTAACTTATATCAGAGTCTGGCAAGAAAGTAATAGACTTTACTTTGTAGTAGAATACTCCCTTAGGGGCTTCCACCGGGACTTTATCCCCTACCTTCTTTAACAAAAGGGAGCTTCCCACAGGTGAAAGAAATGATATGTCCAAGTAATCATTTTTATCTGAAAACGATGATATTATTCTAAATTTGTAGGTTTTATTACTATCTAACTCTTCTACCTCTACCTCACTACCTATTACGACGAAAGGAAGCCTTTCATCTGTAGTCTTTACTGTAGAGGCGTTTTTAATGAGCTTATCAAGTTCTTCTATATAATTGCCAAAGAGATTCTGAAATTCATTGAGCTTTAACGAAGAGTCGGCAAAGTACTCCCCAATGATTCTATTCTTATTCTCTCTAACATATGCTAAGTGTTTAACAAGACTCTGGTAAGTAGCCTCTGACAATTTAGTTTTTATGAGCACCATAACTATCCTCCTCCCGTAAAAGCTTTATAAACGTATAGGGCACCTCGCTGGCTGCGAAATGCCCATCTATAATATTACTATATCATACGATACAATCATTGTCAACCGTGGTGCGGGTTTACATTAACTATAATCCGCCCCATTTTATGGCGTTTAGCTGGTAAATTGTACAACACAGATGGGACATAACATAGTAATTGAAGATAGAAGGAGTATGGCGCAGAGAATCGATGGTAAGCTTAGATTTTACTAGTAGAGTAAGGCACTACGTCCCATTTCAGCTCTTGCATTATTGTAATAAAAGCGGTATACTAGCCTTAAATTGGAACCATGGACTGATCCATTAATCAAACTATAGGGGAGGAAAGCTATATATGGATCTCAAGTTAAATATCAAGAGAGGTTCTGGCCTTCCCATCTATCTTCAGATAAAAGAAGAGATACAAAGGCTAATCAAAGAGGAAGAGTTTTTGCCAGGAGAGAAACTGCCTACAGAGAGAGAATTGGCTGAAGCATTAGGACTTAGCAGAAATACTGTGAGCAACGCATATAAAGAGTTAGAAGATGAAGGTATAGTTATCACACAACAAGGCAGAGGTACTTTCGTGGCATCAGCTGATGAAAGAGCAGATCAAATGTCAGAAGGCAGAAAAGAAAGGCTTATGCGGCTAATCGTTTCCTGTATAGAACAAGCAGTTGATATGGGATTTACTATAGATGATTTTCTTGCAATGGCCTTTGTTAAAGCCAAAGAGATGGCGGAGTTTTTAAAACATATGAGGATAGCTGTAGTCGACTGTAGTATCGAAGGCGTTAACCACTTTGTACGGGTTCTTAATAAACAAGGCGATGTAATAGCTGAACCCATTCTACTAGAAAGATTAATGGAAGGCGGTTTAGAGACGCTAAACCTCTTAAAGACCTGTAATCTAATAATAACCAGTAACAACCATAGGGAAGATGTAGAACGCGGACTATCTCAATTCTCAGTTAAGAATGAAGTCGTCTCAGTATCAGTCACTCCAAAATTAGATACACTAATAAATCTTGCCAGACGAACCGAAGGGACTAAAGTAGGTCTTATCTGTTCTACAGGAAACTTTGCTGAAGCAGTAAGAAGAAGCCTTTACGGTAATGGCGTTAATCAAATTGATCTTTTATTTATTACTACAAAGGACGAAGATGAATTAAAGGAATTTGGGCAAGATAAAGATATCATCTTAGTTTGCAAGGATAGAGCCAGAGAGATTCGAAGATTATTTGGAGATGAAAAAGAGGTTCTAGAGTTCGTCTTCATTCTTGATGAAGGTTCCCTTAACCTCCTTAAGTCTAGATTACTAGAGCTAAAGAGAAATAGAAACATCTAAAATTATCTAATAGAAAGGAGAAAGCCAGATGCCTATGGGAGAGAAGGACACTACAGAGAGAGTTACCCTAATTCTTGGAGTTATAGGTTCAGATGTTCATGCTGTAGGGAATAAGATCCTTGAGTATGCACTGAGCCGTGCTGGATTTCATGTAGTAAATTTGGGCGTTATGGTTTCTCAAGAAGAATTCATCGGAGCTGCTATAGAATGTGCAGCAGATTTAATACTAGTTTCTTCTCTATATGGACACGCAGAACTGGATTGTAGAGGTATGAGAGAAAAATGCAATGAGGCTGGCCTGAAAGATATCCTTTTATACATAGGAGGCAATCTTATAGTGGGGAAAGGCGATTTTGAAGAAGTCGAAGAACACTTTAAGAAGATGGGCTTTGACAGAATTTATCCCCCTGGGACCCTCCCAGATGTAGCGATAAATGATATCAAAGAGGATATTATACGACTTAAAGTAAAGCAGGATCGAGGTGCAAACTAATGGAGCTTAAGAATAAAAAATTAAGCATTGACAGATTTAATGAGGTTCGTAAAGAAGTTCTTGCATCATGGTCCACTGGGCGAGAGGTTCATTTTGATGAAGCTGTAGAATACCATAAACAGATTCCACCGGAGAAGGTCTTCGCAAGTACCCTAGATAAAGCTAAGTCTAAAAGAGAAACATTGACTCAGCCTAGGGCAGGAGTAGCCCTATTAAGCGAGCATATAACCCTTCTACGCTATCTAGAACAGGAAGGCGGAGCAGACCTATTGCCTACAACTATTGATAGCTACACAAGGCAGAATCAGTATTCCCTAGCCCAACAGGGTATTGAAGAGAGCAAGTCAGCAGGACGTAGCCTTTTAAATGGGTTTCCAGCAGTAAACCATGGCGTTTATATATGTCGTCAGGTTTGCGAAGCTGTAGGCGTTCCTATTCAAGTAAGGCATGGAACCCCAGATGCCAGACTTCTAGCTGAGATAACCCTAACAGGAGGTTTTACATCCTTTGAAGGTGGCGGTATAACGTATAATATACCGTATGCTAAGGCTGTGCCACTAGAGAGGTCTATAGCTAACTGGCAATATGTAGATCGTCTAGTTGGACTCTTTGAAGAAGCAGGTATACGCATAAATAGGGAGCCTTTTGGTCCGCTCACTGGCACATTAGTTCCCCCGTGTATATCCAATACTATAAGCATAATCGAAGGACTTCTCGCTGCAGAACAAGGAGTAAAGAGCATAACCTTAGGGTATGGTCAGTGCGGTAATCTGACCCAAGACGTAGCTGCCATAAAAGTCCTAGAGGAACTAGGCGAAGAGTATATGCAAAAATTTGGATACAATGACGTACAGATTACCACAGTCCTTCACCAATGGATGGGAGGCTTCCCTCAGGATGAAGCTAAAGCTTTTGGCGTGATAGCTTGGGGAGCGGCTACAGCCTCCTTAGCAGGAGCTACTAAAGTAATAACCAAATCAAGCCATGAGGCTATGGGAGTACCCACTAAAGAAGCCAACGCTGATGGTTTAAAGACTAGTAAACAAGTGCTCAATATGTTAAGAGATCAGGTCTTACCTCTAACTCATGAACTTGAAGAAGAGATAGAGATAATAAGGATAACTACCAAAGCTATATTAGAGAAAGTTCTTGAACTAGGCGAGGATGATATAGCTGTAGGTACTGTTAGGAGTTTTGAAGCAGGAGTATTAGATGTACCCTTTGCTCCTAGCAGGTATAATAAAGGGCTCATATTACCAGCCAGAGATAATCAAGGAGCAGTTAGATTTTTGGAACCAGGTTCAGTACCTTTACCCCCTGATATCCTAAAGTTTCACAAAGACAAACTTGCAAAACGCGGAGAGGCTGAAGGACGTGCTCCAGATTTCCAGATGGTAATAGATGATATATACGCTATAAGTAAAGGGAGACTTGTGGGGCGGCCAAGATGATGGAGACATCACCTGAATGGCTGTGTACCAAAAAAATAAGAGGCGGTGACGTATTGTGAAGATTAAAGACGTATTATATTCAAAAGGGAGAACTGGATTTTACTTCGATGATCAAGAGGCTATAAGAGAAGGTGTCCAACTAGATGGATTCATCTATAAAGGACAGACAGTGACAGATGGGTTTAGCTCTGTAAGAATACCTGGCGAGTCCATTTCAGTTATGCTAGTCTTAGAGAACGGAGAAGTAGCCTTTGGAGATTGCGTTGCTGTACAATATTCAGGTATTGGCGGTCGTGATCCCCTGTTCCTTGCAGATGAATTTATGCCACTTATAGAGAACATAGTCAAACCTCATCTGGTAGGTCAGGAATTAGATTCCTTCCGTCGATTAGCTAAAGAGATAGAAGATATAAAGTGGGAGGAAGACGGAGAAGTTAAAAGGCTCCATACTGCAATAAGGTACGGAGTAACCCAAGCCATCTTAGATGGAGTAGCAAGAACAAAGAAAAAGACTATGGCAGAGGTAATAGTGGAAGAATATAATCTAGAGATAGTGGCAGAGCCTGTCCACATATTTACTCAGAGCGGTGATGACAGGTATATTAACGCCGATAAGATGATACTGAAGCAGGTCAGTGGGCTGCCTCACGCGTTAATAAATAACGTAAAGACTAAGTTAGGCGAAAATGGAGAGATCCTTTTAGATTATGCACGATGGCTCAAAGATAGAGTAGAGAAGGTACGTCAAGACGAGGATTACTTCCCTACATTCCACTTTGATGTATATGGAACTTTTGGATTAGCCTTTAACAAAGATCCTGAAAAGATAGTAGACTATATTGCTCTTCTAGAAAAGACTGTAGCTCCTTACAAGCTTCAGATAGAAGGACCTGTGGACATGGGAAATCGAGAGCTTCAGATAAAAACCCTTCAGGAGATCTTAAGATTAATCGATAAGAAGGGACTAAGTGTAAAGATAATAGCTGATGAATGGTGTAATACCCTAGAAGATATCATGGACTTTGCAAAGGCCGGGGCTGGACATATTATACAGGTTAAGACCCCAGATCTCGGCGGTATACAGAATTCCATTGAAGCCATCTTGTACTGCAAAAGTCATGGAGTAGGTGCTTACATGGGTGGCTCATGTAATGAGACAGATAGATCTGCACAGGTATGTGTGCACGTAGCTCTAGCTACACAGCCCATGCAGCTATTAGCTAAGCCAGGTATGGGAGTAGACGAGGGATATATGATAATGCACAATGAGATGATGCGTACCCTTCAGCTTTTGAAGAAGAAGGTGTGACGAATGAGAGAAATGAGAGTTCTCTCCCCTACAGCAATTTTAGGATATGGATTTCCACTTTCTTCGTTTAAAAGTGGAATGGAACTCGATCCTCACCTTATAGTAGTGGATGCTGGTTCTACGGATCCAGGCCCATATTATCTAGGTGCGGGAGTCTCATTTACTCATAGAAACGCAGTCAAACGAGATCTAACGCTCCTTTTAGAAGGGGCGATTTCGCAGAGGATCCCTTTGATCATAGGTACAGCGGGGGGCTGTGGTGGAGCCCCCCACCTACAATGGAACCTTGAAATAATCCGAGAGATAGCTACAGAAAAGGGATTAAACTTTAATATGGCTCTCATCCCTGCAGAGATAGATAAAAACCTAGTGAGAGATGCATTTCGTCAAGGTCAGATATCTCCTTTAAAGGGAGTTCCAGAACTAACTGAAGATGATATTTCCCAGGCTACTAGGATAGTAGGACAGATGGGGATAGAACCCATAATGGTAGCTATAGAAGGAGGCGCCCAAGTAATCCTAGCAGGACGTGCATATGACCCAGCAGTCTTTGCTGCTTTCCCCATAATGGGAGGCTATGATAGAGGACTTGCATTTCATATGGGAAAGATTCTAGAGTGTGCCTCTATAGCTGCCATACCAGGGAGTGGTAGTGATTGTGCCATTGGTTACCTACGAGATGATCACTTCATAATAGAGCCTTTGAACCCTAATAGACGATGTACTGTCACTTCTGTATCAGCTCATACTCTTTATGAAAAGTCAAACCCATATATCCTCCCTGGTCCTGGAGGGCACCTAGACCTTCGAGAGACTCGCTTTACTCAGATAGGTAAAGGAAGCGTAAAGGTGGAAGGAAGTAGATTTCGACCATCTGAAGAGTATACCATTAAGTTAGAGGGTGCTAAGAAGGTAGGATATAGGACCATCTCTGTATCAGGTGTTCGTGATCCCATAATGATCCCTCAGTTAGATTCCATCCTCAATGAAGTACAAGATAGAGTAAGAGATAATTTTAGCGAACTAGGAGAAGGCTCATATCTGAATTTTAGGCTCTATGGAAAGAATGGTGTAATGGGTCCTCTGGAACCTGAAAAAGATATTACCCCTTATGAAGTGGGGATAATAATAGACGTAGTGGCGGGGACTCAGGATATGGCTAATACAATTTGCAGTTTTGCTCGTTCTACCTTACTGCACTTTGGATATGCAGGTCGCCTAGCTACAGCAGGAAATTTAGCGTTCCCCTTCTCACCATCAGATATAAATATGGGAGAAGTATATAACTTCTGCATATACCACCTAATGAAAGTGAAGGATGGCAAAACCCTATTTCCAGTAGAGTTTCTAGAGATTGGTGGGTGAAGTAGTATGAAAATATATCGCCTTATAGATATAGCGAAAGTCATAAGGAGTAAGAACTCTGGTCCCTATGAATTGACCTTTGATATAATCTTTAAGTCTCAAGAGATCTTTGAAAAGGTGACTTCAAAGAAACTAGTAACATCTGAGATTATAGGGGAGTTATATAAAGTGGATCCTAGAGACGTCTCTATAGTAGAATTTTTCCCCGCATCAGCAATAAAAGCTACTATCCCAAGGCCTATACCTTCAGGTGATGTAGCAGAGACTGATGTATACGGAGCCCAACAACATGGACCATTACTTAAGTTAGAGATTCCTATGGAAGGATAGTGCTTAATAATTTTGTCAAAGAATAAGAAAATCAAAGATAAAAGAAGGGAAAGACTTGTTTTGTTGAATCTTTCCCTTCTTTTTTACATTTTTTTCGCTTGATTCATAATCACTATCATTCCATGC
>DIRN01000079.1:0-5887 GCA_002426645.1 Firmicutes bacterium UBA5435
ATAGTTTCCGAAAGTACTATAGATAGTAGGGGAGGTGGTAATAACCCTGACAAATTGTATATGTCACCCTATTTTTAAAATCAAGTAATAATACAAAAAATGAAGAGGAGGTTTTTAAATGAAGAGGACGAATCTTTGGAAGGCATTGGTCTTGTCGTTAGTTATAACTCTATTGATAGTTTCTACCGTCTTTGCTGCCACTACCTATACTATTCCTAAGGTCTCTAAAGCACCTACTCTAGACGGTAAACTTGATGATGAAGCATGGAAAATAGCGGAGAAGGCTGGCGCGTATTTTACTGATTTTTCTCTAAACATCGGAGGAAAGCCCTCTGTTAATACAGAAGCTTGGATGGTATGGGATGGAGAAAACCTCTATATAGCATTCAGAAATTATCAAGACATGAGTTCTCTGAAAGCCACTGTAACACAACATGATGGCAAGGTATTCAATGACGATGATAACGAGTACTTCTTGGCTCCCGATTGGCCCAGTCCTAGACCATACTATCAGCTTATAACTAATTCTCTAGGGACCAGATATGATAAGAAGGAACGCGATAACCTGGCTTGGAATTGTAATTGGAAGGTAGCGATTGGAAAATTAAATGATTCTTGGGTATCGGAGGTATGTATACCTTTGAAGGAAATTGGCAAGGAACCTAAGGAAGGCGATGAATGGGGCTTTAATATCACCCGTTATTGGGATAAAGGTAGAGAATCGATTACTTTTACTCCCGGTCTTGAAGCCTTCCATACACCTGAAAAGTTCAGTATCTTGAAGTTTGGCGGAGAGCCACGGTAGCATAAAACAGATTGAGGTTAAGCAGTAAAAATAAAAAAGGCATGGTTCATTTGCCATACCCATAAATATATAAGTTAATAATTATTGTATATGCCTTTATAGGTGTGCTGTATAGAGATATATAGAAGAACTAATTTATAAATTAACTTAAATACTTAAGATGAACCATGCTTAAATTTTTGGGCCATGACCTGAAGGGATTTAGGCTACGAGCCAGCTAGACGTGGGAGAATATGACACCTAAGACTTTATGGGAAATTAGGGGTTCCAAAGACACGGAAAGCATGTAACTTTATATCTGTGAGAAGTTAATTTTAAGAAAAGGTAAACTAGAGTAAATTCAAACATAACAGAAGGAGGAAAGCAAAATGAGAGAAACATCTTTTCAAGAGGAAACTCAAAAAGTAATTTCACAAACAGATAAGGAAGTAAAAGGGTTTAGTATACGAGCAGTAATTCTAGGTTGTATAGGGATTTGGCTATTTGTTATGACTTATATGAGGACGTCAGTGTTAAATATGGGGCACCCAATAGAGCTAGACTATACTCCGTCTATAGCAGGAGGGGCGTTAATTGCTTTTGGATTATTAATCAATCTTATATTGAGTAAAACTAAATTGAAGAGATACTTATTTACTCAATCGGAATTACTAGTAATGTACGTCATGGTAATGATATCATCCGTAATAGTACATGGGTTGAGGTTTTTTTACTCAGTGATACTAGTTCCAAACTACGTCAGAGATGTAGGAGGCCCTTATCGTGCGATCTATAATAATTTAAACTTAGAAAGAATAAGTCCACTATTAATACCTCAAGGTGAGGAAGCTCTTTTGGGTTTTTATACAGGGAGAACATCTGTACCTTGGGACGCATGGATAACCCCTCTTATTCTATGGTCTTTATTCTTCATGGCATTCTTTCTTGTAGCAATTTGCCTAGCTACTCTCGTAAAGAAGCGTTGGACAGAAGTAGATAGATTGACTTTTCCATTGGCAGTTCCAATAATCCAAATAGCAAATGTAGATGAAAAAAATCCTTTAGGGCCACTTTGGAAGAATAATGCTGTTCGATTAGGGGTTATCTTCCCTATAATTTATTATGGTTCTAATATATTAAATACTTATTGGCCTGTTATACCTGCTATGAATTTAAATTATAATTTCCAGTATATGTTTGAAAGTCCCGTAGGACAATGGATAGCAATTGCTTGGGCTACATTTCGTGTAACACCAATGTCTGTAGGCATTTTATATCAGGTCCCTAATGACCTATTAGGAAGTGCTTTAATATTCGGAGTAATCTTTATTATAAGGCTGTATATTATGAGCATCTTTGATGGACCTGAGACTGGACCTTTATTTTTTGCTACTAGTGCGGAAAGATCGATGGGCCCTGCAGCATGGGGCTTAGCCTTACTTTGGTTCTGCAGACGTGAAATAATTGCAAAAATTAAAGCTGCACTAAAGTTAACATTAAGTCCATCTGATAAGAATGAACTTGATCCAGATGCTGCTTTACCAAATGCTTTTGTAATTTTTGGCATCCTAATAGGTTACATAGCGTTAGTTGCTTTCCTTAAGTTCTTAGTAGGGATTCCTGTATACCTTGGTGCTCTTTACTTTGGTATAATGTTTTTAGCTATGATAGCATTTGCAAGAATGGGTGCAGAAGCTGGGCTCTTTTATAATTCTGGTTCTGCAGGCTTCTTAGAAGAGGCTTTAGGTACTTCAGGATTAGCGCCTAAGTCAGCTCCTATACTAGGAGGTTATTTTGGAGGCACTTTTTGTTCAAGGGGTGTTCTTCCTGTCATTTCCTCAATGACACTTCATTCATATAAGATGGCTGAGGAAAGTAAGATGAAGTCTAGAAGCATGACAACTGTTATAATTATAGCACTGGTAGTAAGCTTGATCATATTGCCATTCTTTGTACTTCCTATAGCATACAGTTATGGTGCTCCTGTAATTTTAGGGACTTCAGGAAATGTTCAGGGAGGGGAATGGAACATCAGGTATCAAAAAGCTCTTGTCACGTATCCAGCGTTATTTCTTGTATCAGCGATATTTTCGGTAGTATTTGTATGGTTTTTAATGTTTATGAGAATGAGGTTCGTGTGGTGGCCATTACACCCATATGCATATATAGCATCATTTTGGATGACAAGGTACTGGTGGGGAAGCATCTTAGTCGCATGGATAATAAAAGGGCTTGTAATGAGATGGACAGGTGGAAAGACGAGGAACACGATTAGAGAATTCTTTATGGGTGTAATAGTGGGTTCTATAATAATGGAGGCCGTGAGAATGATAGTTGGTGTCATCTTTGTTTAATAGAAGGGGGAGGGTTGTGTTATGAGGATAAATGTAAGAGGCCTCGGCATAACTGCGGTAATAGTTATAGTAATTTTTATAGTAGCATTTTCTATAGATACATTGAGATTATCCGGGAATGGAAAAGGAGTAGATGACGTAGTGCCCTATTACGAGTATCCAACGGCAACTTTGACCATTGAGGAATTCTATTCTTTCTTAAACTACGATATACCTGAATTAGCAGGTGTGAAGAACGCTGTAGACAAGAAAGACTTTCAAGAAGCAGCAAAAGAGTTAAGAGAATATTTTATGAAGTATAAAGGCGATGAGCAAAAGATCTTTGACATTGGGCCTCTTCCACCTAAGATCGGACGGGTTGCTCCTAAAGTACCGGCTGCTGAAGTCCTACTTAATAGAGAATATACTAGTCATGGAGTGACACATAGATTCCGTGGTGATATAGATTGGACATATAACCCTACAGTAGAAGGACCTGAGTATAATAAAGAGTGGACATCTGCTTTTACTAGATTCCCCTGGCTTAACACGCTAAGTGATGCATATCGTCGTACAGGTAATGAAAGGTATGCCAAAGAGATTATCTACGTAATGAAGGATTTTATACGGAAACTTCCAGTTCCTACCACGTATAAAATTGTAACGGGAGAACCACGAGCAAAGATGTATGACATTTATAATGAACTCTCAACATCTATACGAATGGGAGCTTGGTCTATAGCTTTACTTGCGGTAGCTGATTCTCCTTCTCTTACCCCAGATGACTTGGTCATAATACTCAAAGGTATACTTGAACATGCATTACATGCAGAAAGGAATCCATGTCTGGGGGACGGTAATTGGCAGATGTTTGAAATTACTGCCCTTCTAAGGTGCGCGGTAGCGTTTAAAGAATTTAAACGCTCAGAACGTTGGAAACTCTGGGCAATCCAGAGGATGACAAAGCAACTAAAAGTACAGGTTTATCCTGATGGAGCACAGACCGAGCTTTGTCCTAGCTATCACGGTGGGGTGATAAGTAATTTTCTTAGGATGGGACAGATTATCAAGGATTTAAAACTACCTCTACCTGATGAGTTTGATGAAACTATTAGAAATATGGCGAGTTATCTAGTGAAGTTATCACGACCAGATGGTTCCATCCCTGCTTTTAGTGAAATGTCTCAAGGGTCAGGTCGTAGTCCTATTGTTGGAACTGTTGCTGATTTTTTTGATGATAAAGGAGAGCTATTATGGTATTCCACAGCTGGGGCAAAGGGTAAAGCACCAGATTACCATTCAGTATCATTGGATTGGGCAGGATATTACATCATGCGCTCTGGATGGGAAAGAGATGACTTGTACATGGCAGTTAAGGCGGGTCCATATGGCTTCGGCCATCAGAATGAAGATAAGTTAAGCTTTGAACTATGTGCTTACGAAGAGCTGTTCTTAGTGGACCCGGGATATTACACATATAATTATACTAGTCCATGGCGAAAGTATTATGTCTCATCATTGGCCCATAATACAGTGGTGCCTGATGGTCTAACGCAACATCGAAAGGACGAAGAACATTTATATGTTGCTACAGAACCCAATGATGCTATTTGGATATGCGGGAAGACTTATGACTTTATGAGTGGAACGTATGATTCAGGGTATGCTGACTACATGGATCTATATGGGTCGCTCTCTAAACAAAAATTGAAGATAAAGCATCAGAGGGATATCCTCTTCATTAAACCTGAATTATGGCTCGTTATAGATTGGATGATACCAGAAGATAGAAACGAGCATGTCTACGAAGCCCTCTTCCAGAGCTTGCTAAAGATCTCTTTAGAACAAGAGCAGTTCGCTATAAGGGGCAAGAAAGCGACTTTAACGATCGCGCCAGTACCTATAAAAGGCGTTTCGCTAGAGACAGAGGTAGTTAGCGGTCAGCTCGAACCTATTCGAAGAGGCTGGATATATTCTGTTAATAGTGTTAATGAACCGCTACAAACTGCAGTTGTCAGGCGGAAAGCTACTGGATCTACAGGTCAGGCATACTTCCTTATCCCTGGTAAAGGTAAAGGCCAGAGTGTAAGTATTGAAAGTATATCTGTAGGTACTAACATGACTATTAGCGGAAGATTAAAGACATCTGAGGGATTCTCTGTAGACTTTATAGCTCAACCTGAGAAGGGACGAAGGATAGGCGATGGAGAATTAGAAACCACCTCACGTTTAAAGGCTATAATAAGATCTTCAGATAGCACAGAAGTCATAGAGATAGATAAATAACGTTCGTTTCCTTACTGGAGGGATATATATCCTTCCAGTAAGGGTAAGTACAAAGGAGGAGGTGAAAAATATAAGAAGGAAGGTTACTTTATCTATACTTCTCTTGATTCTGTTATTTTCGATAGATGGTATGAATTCAGCTAAGGAGGTAGCGGGTAGATATAGGAAGACCATGCGTTCGACATCTCATGGAATAAACGAACCGCCTTATAGATTTGAACGACTCCACGCAGTACGTCTTTATGAAATCCATGACACAGAAGAACTTAAAGGCTGGATAGATAAGGCGGCATTGATTGAGGATGGAGTTCTTATATTCTACACCCATTGCGTAACTGAAGGACCAGGGAAGTGTGATGTATCTCCTGGGAAATTTGAAGAGATTCTTGACTATGCTGTTAATTCAGGGGTTCCCATTCTTACCATAGATGAAGCTTTTAAAGTCAATGGAACGCCTAGGATCGTATTTACCTTTGATGACGGG
>DIRN01000079.1:6232-6367 GCA_002426645.1 Firmicutes bacterium UBA5435
CTAATGTAATGAGTTGTTTAGGGTCTTCCATGAAATTAATATTAGTAACAAAACATAGGAGGGATTCAAATGTTTAAAAAATCTATGATAGTCTTATTTATACTCTTTTGTTGTATGGCGATTTCAAGTGTATGT
>DIRN01000079.1:6647-7375 GCA_002426645.1 Firmicutes bacterium UBA5435
CTGGAGTATTATGCAAAGTTTATAGCTGGGAATTGGTATTCCTGCGGGCCCGCAGTACATTTCTGGTGGGATGATGCTAATCAAGTTGTAGCCATTAAAGTAAATACAGTGGTTGACGGTAAATTAGATCTTAGATTTTTCAACCCTAAGAATCGTGGGATGGTTCTTGATGGCTATACTCCTGATAATTTGCCTGTTATCCTCAAAGTAAAAGCATGGTATGGTTATAAGATCCAACTAGATTCAGAGAAAGTCCGGTTCTATATTCGAGAAATAGAGGGAGATTGGGTAGAACTAGAAAATGCTGCAGTAGCTCGTGTTGGAACTATTTCTCTTCCACCTAATGGACTTATAATTGGAACAGGCGGACCAATAGCTCCACCACAGTTTGAAGGTGAAGGCCCATATTTTAGGAACAGCGATGCAAGAAAAGACGGAAAATCCACTCGCAGTGTTTATTATGACAACGTCGTTGTTACTGTAGATGGGAAAGTCGTGTTCACAGAAACATTTGAAAGAAGCATAGGTGAACTAGAAAGTGATGGTTGGGATTTTGCTGCAGATCCAATAAACGCGGAGCCAGTATTTGAGGTTACATCTGAGCCGGGCACTAGACCCCTTCCTACTATAATTGAATTTTTTATGTAGCGAAGTGTATGAAGGGTCTCGCTACCGCGAGACCCTTCACAGAAAATCCAAATATCGCATAGGCCATATTTTAGTTTGAC
>DIRN01000102.1 GCA_002426645.1 Firmicutes bacterium UBA5435
CTTACGCTGTTCCCAATCGTCATTGAATCCCTTAAATCTAATAGCTGGTGTTTTTTTATTATTAGTCATTTTAAACACCTCCTAAGAGGGATTTTAGTTCCTCTAGTCCTCTAATATCTGTTTCTGTTCCTGTAAGCTGGTCTATGAATCCCATTAGTTCCTTTTCTGTCTTTACAATTTCTTCTTCAACATCTGCAAAGGTAGTATCATATTTATCAGCTATAGCCTGTATCTTATTAGATAGACTATCTAATACTGATAGAGGGAGGCTTGATATACCATCTGTAAGGGGTTTTACCCATTTGTCTTTAAGTAGCTTTTCTGCCTTTTCATCGCTTGAATTTTCAATGGTTTCCTTTGTCAAGATATGAAGCTTATCTTCTTCATCTTTTATATCTTTTTTAAGTGCTTTTTCTTCATCAGAAAGTTCTTTTGTAATAAGCACCTTGTATTCCATGCTTTCTTCATCATAGGAGTCTAAGTCCCCTTCATTTAGGTAATCTCTTGAAAATTTATTAAGTCCACCAGCAAGGAAGGCTGAATTATCATTGTTTAGGGCTTCACTTAGTTCTTCCTTATCTTCCTCTGAAAATGAATCAAAGATCTCTTCTTGCTGGCTTATTATCTGATTGAGCCTTTCTTCCTTGTCCTTTAGCTTGTTACTTTCTTTAAGTAAAATTGTAGCTTGAACAAGGTCAAAGGGTATAATTCTTCCTATCCAGCCATCTTGAACTTGAACATCTTTACCAGCTTTTTTTCTTGATACCATATTGGGATCTACTCGGGTAATTACAGACCTACCTTCTGTTTTAATTATTTCAAGGTCTTGTCCTATTTTTAGCCACTCATCATCTAAGACTTGATATGCCTTATATTCATCTATCAGGGGTATATCTTCTATTCTTGCAAAAATTTCTTCTGCAAGGATAGTTTTTTCTTTGGCTATATTAAGGTTTTCCATCTCATCTATCAGTTCATTTTCCATTTTCTCTTTGAATCCATCAAAGGCAGCTTTATAGTTATCTTTAAAGTCTTTCACATCTTGATGGTTAGTAATAGTTGATTTTATATCTTGAGATTTTAGTTTAAAATGTTCCCTACTTTCCTCAATAAAGAGGGCTTCTTTTAAGTTGGGGAAAGCCTTCCAATAGGCTGCTAATTCTTCTATTTCTTTTTTAGGTATTCCACCAAACATTGAAGCATAGATATCATAGGATTCAGCTTTCTCTGAAGAATCTACATATCTTGGTATGTTTAAGTTATAATCATTTTTTCTTATATCTTCTCTTGATACCTTTCTAGAGTATTTTTCTGTATCCCGTCTATATTTAACAGTATCTGCAATCCTTCTAATATCTGAAGCCTGAAGTTTATTATTTTTGCCTTCCTTGATAAAGCCTTTGGAAGCGTCAATTATAAGGACATCTGTATTTTCTCTTTTTTGTTTTAAAACCATAATAATTGTAGGTATTCCTGTACCAAAAAATATATTGGCAGGAAGTCCAATAATGGTATCTATATGATTGTTTTCAATTAGGTTTTTTCTTATAGTTCCTTCTTCTCCACCTCTAAAAAGTACACCATGGGGAAGGACAATGGTCATAATGCCATCAGGTTTTATATGATAAAGGTCATGGAGTAAAAAAGCATAATCTGCCTTTCCTCTTGGTGCAAGTCCAAACCTTGAATATCTGGCATCACTTTCCTTGTCTGTAGGATTCCATTGTTGTGAATAGGGCGGATTAGATACAACTGCATCTACATATAAGGGATTGTATGTACCAACAGGGTCATTATCTTCAAAATAAGGCCAGTCATCTTCTAGGGTATCTCCATTCCTTGTAATAATATTTGATGGCAGTATCCCTCGCATAATTAGATTCATTCTTGTCAGGTTATAGGTATTTTGCTTAAGCTCTTGGGCATAGTACTTAATATTATCCTCATTATCCATATGCTTGGCTGCTGATTTACCTATATTTATAAGTAGACTTCCACTACCACTGGTACTATCATATATCTCTATTGCCTGTCTGTCTTTTAGGTGTTCTGCTACAATCTCACTCATTAGTAAGGAAACTTCATGGGGAGTATAGAACTCTCCTGCCTTTTTCCCAGCATTGGCTGCAAAGTTTCCTATAAGGAATTCATAGATATAGCCTAGAACATCATAGTCTTGTTTGCCATCCATGGGAATATCTTTTATAAGCTGAATTAAATCCCTTATTGCCTTGGTTTGTTGTCCTGATGTTGTTCCTAGTTTTGAAAGCCCTGTTTCAAGGGTATCAAATATTCCTTCAAAAAGTTTCTTATAATTTTTATCTATAAGGCGGTTAAAGGCTGAAAGCCCATCTCTAACATTGGATACATCAAAATCATTGCCTAGATCAAGCCAAGTGGAAAAAAGATTATCATAGGATATAAAGTATCCTATTTTAGATTGAACCCATTCTACTGTTTCAGCATCTTCTTCATTTAGATATTCTTTCACATCTTCTTTTGCCATATCTTGACTTTTCATAAATCCAACTTCTTTATTAGATAGGAATTTATAAAATATAAAACCTAAAATATAGTCTTTATATTCATTTGCTTCAATTTTGGAACGCATTTTATTTGCTGATTCCCATATTTTATTAGCTAATTCTTGTTTGTTCATCCCCTTTTAACTCCTCCATTTCTTACAAGTTTATTTATCTTCCTCATCATCTACAAATTCAATTACATCATTAAATTTTAAATAAAATATAGTACAAGTCTTTTAGAGTCTTTCATAAATCTCGCTTGGGTTTTTTAGTCTTCTATTTAATCTTATCATACAATTTAGACTTTTAAGGTTTTCTTTAATAGATTGTAAGAAGATACTCTTTTTATTACTAGAAAATTCCTTCCACCACCTGATACGGTAATATACCGTTCCAGCTTATATGTTAATACTTTTTTTCTTCATCAGAAAAATAAGATTGAACAATCTGGTTTTTAGATTTTTACTAAAATCAATATAACTCTATCAATCTAGTTATACTCTATATAGTTAGGTTGTCTTTTTGACAGGTCTAGACTTGTCAAAACCGCCATTCTAGAATTGTCCTTTTGGCAGGTCAGAATTCGTGTTCCCACTAACTAGGTTGACTACGACTGAAACATTAAAATATTTTTTTAACACTTTTCGCGTAAAATTATGCTCATCTTCAATAAAAGCAAAATAGTCGTGAAAGAGCTTAAATCTAAGGATTTCTACATAATTTCTCTTTGTATCAACGCTATACACTCCACATGACTCGTGAACGGGAACATGTCAACTGGCTGAATCTGCTCGGTGATGTAATTCAATTCTTTGAAATAGGCTATATCTCTAGCGAGGGTAGAGGGATTGCATGATATATAGACAATACGCTGTGGTTCCATTGTAGCGATAGTTTCTATAACTTCTCGCGTGCAACCTTTTCTAGGGGGATCTATAACTATAACATCGGGTCTAAGACCTTTATTGTAGAGGCTGGGTAGAACCTTCTCAACCTGTCCGATGAAGAAAGAGGTATTATGTACCTGATTAAGATCTGCATTTTCCCTAGCCATGGCTATGGCCTCTGGCACCTCTTCTATACCATAGACTTCCTTACATCTCTTAGAAAGAAATAACGATATAGTACCTATTCCACAGTATGCATCTATCACTACCTCAGACCCTGTAAGATTTGCATACTCCAAAGCCTTCGAATAGAGTACTCCCACTTGAAGTGTATTAACTTGAAAAAAAGATAACGGAGAGATCCTAAAACGCAAGCCCTTAATCTCTTCCTCAATAGAACTCTTACCCCTTATGACAAAGGTTTGTGGACCAAAGATAACGTTAGTACGAGCCTTGTTAATATTCTGAACAACGCTCACAACCTGAGGAATTCTATCCATTAGTTGGCGTGCTATCTCTTTCCCCTCTTCAAATTCATGCCCATTGGTTACTAAGATAACCATAGCTTCTTCCCTACTAGTCGAGACCTTAATAGCAACATGCCTCAAAAGACCCCTATGGTTATTCTCATCGTATACCGAGATATTCATGGTATTCATGATATCCTTTATGTCCTTAAAGACCTTATTAATAAGAGGGTGCTGAATATGACACTCTTGTATATCTACCAAATCGTGAGTATTGGGTACAAAGAAACCCATATCCACCTTCCCATTTTTCAATCTTATAGGGAATTGAGCCTTATTCCTATAATTCTCTGGTGAGCTCATACCGATAATAGGGTGGATTATCACATCTTCAAGTTTACTTATACGCTCTATAGCATCCCTAACCAACTGTTCCTTTAAACGAAGCTGAGCCTCATATCTTACATGCATCAACTGACAACCGCCGCAACTGGGAAAAACATGACATATACTCTCGACACGATCAACAGATGGTTGTAAGACCTCTATAAGACGACCTCTGGCGTAATTCTTCTTTACTTCCACGGCTTCTATAAGAACCATATCCCCTGGAACAGTATTGGGTACAAAGATAGCAAAATCCTCAATACGGCCAATTCCGTCCCCAAAACTACCAATAGTATTTATCTCAATATTATATCTTTTTCCCTCTTTAACAGGAACATACCTAAAACTCAAGTAACGTCTTTCCTCTCTTCGTACTATCTTTACTAGCAGCACTTTCATCTTCAGACTCATTCTCTAGGTATAAACCCATCCTATGCACCCCAACATAAAGGCTTCTGCCTAAAGCCTGATCATATGACGTCCATTGATCAAAGTCATCGTTATCCTCTTCAATAATCTTTGAAAATTTATTAGCTTGAGCATCTAAGTTATCTACATGATGAAGAATACAAGCTTCAAGAAACTTTGGACGTTTAGGAGAACCCCACTCGTATTCTCCATGATGACTCAAGATCATATGTTTTAATGCTACCCCTAATTCCTTTGGGAAAAACTTAAAAGACTTAATAGCATCATCTATCTTCGCTTGACCTATAGCTATATGCCCAAGAAGTCTTCCCTCATCAGAAAGATCTATCCTACAATCATAGATATATTCATCTACCTTACCCATATCATGTAAAATAGCACCTGTCAAAAGAAGATCCGTATTTATATTTGGGTAAAGTTTACACACAGATTCAGATAACTTTACAACATTAACAGTATGCTCCGCCAGACCTCCAATGTAGTCATGGTGCATCCTTTTAGCAGCCGGTGCCTTCATAAAACGTTCTACCCAGGATTCATCAGAGAAAAAATACTCCAATATACCGCGTAGACAACCATCCTTAATCTGCGATATAGTATCCAAAAGGAATTCCTTCAATTCCTCTACATCAGCTGTGGTACAGGGTAAAAAGTCCTCAATTTGGTACTCATCTTTATTACATGTCCATAACTCATCCACAACTATTTGAAGATTGCTCCTATAAACTTTTATAACCCCACCAACTCCTACCACATCTCCCGGGGTTGTAATCTTAAAGAACTCTGTACTATTCTCCCATGCCACTGCTGGTATCTCACCAGTCTTATCTACAAACGTTATATTTAAGAAACTTCCATTTCTATCCCTAAAATTCACTAAACTCCTGTCACTGACCATAAAGGTACTCTTCACATAATCACCCTCACGAAGATCCTTTACGAAGAGTTTACCCATTACTGCACCTCCAAATTTTCAACCTGCATTTACAGTAGAGTTCGACATAGAATTAGCATTCCCTTTATATAATAGAAAATATTATAATTATATGATCCTTTTGACTCAAAAGGCGTCCAGTAAATGCGACCCTATACATCTACATTCCGCAAGACTGCTATTTCATCACAATTAGGGAATTTCGGACAATTAATACAGTCCTTCCATACTTTATGAGGCAATTCTTCCTTTGGAATAACAGAAAAGCCGCACTTTTTAAAGAAGTCAGGCTGATAAGTCAAAGCAAAAACCTGCTTAATCCCCAACTCCTTCGCATCCTTCAAAAGCGCCTCTACTACCTGTCTACCTATGCCTGTTTTACGTACATCGCGCTTTATTGCAAGAGCACGAATTTCCGCCAGATCCTCCCATATTATATGAAGAGCACCTATTCCGAGAAACTCTCCATCTTCCTCTGCCAGTATAAACTCGCGGATACACTCATAAAGTGTACTTCTAGGGCGAGCAAGCATAAGTCCTTCATCTGCATAACTATTAATAAGATTATAGATATCTTCAACATCACTTATCTTTGTTCTACGTAAAATCACCCGTGACTCTCCTTTCCTACTTGTCCGTTCCAGAACAAGTCCTTTACATCACTCCCATCCATCTTTTGGATTGCGAAGTTTAAAGATCTTACCCTCATAATTTCTAAGGGTAACATACTCTGAATCACGGTCTACCACGTTCTGAGGACTAACAGGTATCTTACCAATAGGAGTATCTAAAACAAAAGTCGGTACAGCAAAACCCGTGGTATACCCCTGAAGATGCTTTATTATGTCAATCCCTACTTCCATTGGTGTACGGAAATGACGCGTTCCCCTAATTACCTCACACTGGTAAAGATAGTATGGACGCACTCTCATCTTTACTATACCGTGAACTAATTCCCTCATAACCTCAGAGCTATCGTTTATGCCTTTTAATAAGACTGACTGGTTCCCCACAGGTACCCCTGCACGTAAAAGCTTATCACAAGCTTTAGCAGCTTCCTCCGTTAACTCCCTGGGATGGTTAAACTGCGTATTCAACCATATAGGGTGATACTTTGAAAGCATCTGGCAGAGCTCATCTGTGATCCTCTGAGGCATAGTACAAGGTACCCTAGTACCAATACGAATAATTTGTACATGTTCAATAGCCCTTATATTACTTATTATCCATTCAAGCCATTCATCAGAAGCTACTAGCGGATCTCCTCCTGTAAGCAGGACATCTCTAATCTCAGGATGTTCTTTTATATAATTGATTCCACATGCCAATGCCGAACGCGAAAGATGAGTATCCACCTTCCCAACCTTTCGCCTTCTCGTACAATGTCTACAAAACATGGCACATTCTCCTGTAATCACAAAAGCCACCCTATCTGGATAATTGTGTATAAGACCTTCTACAGGAGAATGCTTTTCTTCATCTAATGGATCAGTCTCCCCTTCCGCATCCTCAAGCTCAACGATGGAAGGGAGTGCTTGTTTCCTGATGGGACAGTCGGGATCATCTCGCTTCATTAGACTAGCATAATAGGGAGTCACAGACCATCTAAAGAGTTTCGACGCTCCTTCAATACCCTTGACCAAATCATCGTCTAAATCTATATACTCCCCAAGTTGCTTTAATCCTTCAATTCGATTGGCAAATTGCCAATGCCAATCATTATATACTGCCTCCATGCTTAGTTCCCCCTCATAAAACTAGATAAAACATATAATATTTTACTCAAATGCCTGAATTTATAAGCCGTAGTTAGTTGATGTCAATTCATCAACCATCCCATATCTCAACATCGCATTTGTGAGTATCTCATTTACTAACCTATTAAAATCGACTCCAGCAAAAGACGCCTGGTATGGATAGAGACTTACCTTTGATAATCCAGGCAAAGGATTGATCTCTAAGAAATATGGTTCTCCACGACCATTGAGTTTTATGTCAACCCTAGCTAAATCTCTGCATTCTAATATCTCATAAGCCTCGGTAGCGAGATTAATAATCTTCCGAGCCAATTCATTAGAGAGCGGAGCTGGACATAAAAAACGTTCTAAATTATTCCTCTTAGTTTCAAAACAATAAACAAAGTCTTCTTCATCTGTACTCTTATAAGCTTCAGTAAGGGTACTAAAAGAACGCACTTCTAGGATTGGGAATACAGTAAGCTCCTGATTCCCTAAGATCCCTACAGTGAATTCTCGCCCTGGCAGATACTCTTCTATAAGAACGGGTTGCTTATATATATTAAGGAGCCAAGCCACTCGTTCTTCAAGTTCCTCTTGAGTAGATACTCTACATGAACGTCGTATTCCTTTGCTAGAACCTTCCCCATTAGGCTTAACGAAGAGAGGAAAATCTAAATTAACCTTAGCCAATTCACTTATCTTGCTAATCTTCACAAATTTAGGCGTAGGCAATCCATACGCCTGAACTATAGTCTTAGCCATAGCCTTATCAAGAGCAATACCAAGGGTCAAAGGATCCGAACCAGTATAAGGTATATTCAACATTTCCAACAACGCCGGAGCAATAAGTTCTCGATTTCTACCTTCCCAGCCTTCTGCAATATTAAAGACTATATCTACCTTTTCTTCTTCTAACCTCCTCGCTAAGGAGCGATCGTACTTGAGCATAATAACACGATGATTCCAACTTTCAAGAGCTGAAGCGATGCCTAAAACAGTCTCTTCATCTTCAAACTCCGCGTCTGCATCTTCCATTTCTTCCAGACTTATGGGACAATCAGACTTAAGATTATAAACTAAGCCCACAGTTACCCCCATTAATTTGCACCCAGAACTCAATCCTTCTGGTATGCGACACCTCTCTTCCAAAATTGATCTCTGAATTACACTTAGTTTACTCCTATAAAGATTTAATGTCTACATCCTATTTAAACTAATTAGCGTCGCTTTAGCCCTTGTAAGGCATTACATGCATTATATCTTACTCCTACTTGTGCAGACTAAAAATTTTTCAATCAGAGATGCTCCCAGTTAGATTATGGTTTTGGACAGTTTTTCTGCAGTCTTCAATAACTTATTTTACAACGCGAAGCCAAGGCACTTTGCTCTCTCTCCCTACTGAAGCTACCTCCTGACTATTAAAATCACCAAGTACATCTTTATAATCTGAAATATGGTACTTATAACCTTGCTCTGTTAGAAAGAGTTGTCTATTAGCAGCAAACTCCTGATCCCTAGTATCTCTAGTAACTACCGCATAAAAATAAGCGATATTTTCACCTTTCTTTGGCCTTAAAATCCGTCCAAGACGTTGTGCTTCCTCTTGCCGTGAGCCAAAAGAACCAGATATCTCAATAGCCACATTGGCATCAGGGAGATCAACAGCAAAATTCGCAACCTTCGAAACTACCAGAACTTTTATATCGCCGCTCCTAAACTCTTTATACAGCTTCTCCCTTTCCCTATTGGGAACCTTCCCCGTTATAAGAGGGGCACCGAGAAGCTCAGAGATCTTTTCAAGTTGATTAATATATTGACCTATAACTAAAACCTGATCATCTTTATGGCGTTCCACAAGAGCATTAATGACATCAAACTTTAATCTATTCTCTGCTGCTATCCGATACTTATCTCTAAGTTCTGCCATAGCATACTCCATACGTAGATCCTCTGGTAAATCTACACGTATCTCATTGCACTCTGCCGTAGCGATCCAGTCCTTCCTCTCCAGCTCTTTCCAAGGTATGTCAAAGCGTTTAGGCCCTATAAGACTAAAGACATCCTCTTCTCTTCCATCTTCCCTTACTAGAGTTGCAGTCAATCCAAGACGCCTTCTAGCCTGTATCTCCGCGGTTATCCTAAACACCTCTGCAGGAAGCAAATGAACCTCGTCATATATTATAAGTCCCCAATCCTTGCTATTAAATAAAGCAAAGTGTGGGAAATTCCCTTCCTTAGATTTTCTATATGTTAGAATTTGATATGTGGTGACTGTTATTGGCTTTACCTCTTTAAGTTCTCCAGTATATTCGCCTACAGCATCTCTAGGAATAAATGACTTATCACATATCTCATCTATCCACTGACGTACAGCAGTAATATTAGTTGAGAGTATGAGAGTCTCACACTGTAGCTTCTCCATAACCCCTAGTCCCACTATTGTTTTTCCAGCACCACACGGAAGAACTATAACTCCACTTCCACCTTTAAAAGAACCCCCCGCATAAAATGTCTCCACAGCTTCCTTTTGATAATCTCGAAGTGAAAATGGAAGACCTAGTCCTGTAACATCACGCATGGCAAACTCAAATCTGGCTCCAGGAACATACCCAGCTAAATCTTCAACTGGAAATCCCATCTTTATGAGAGCCTGTTTAACATGTCCTCTTTGGTACTGAGGAACTTTTATAGAGTTCTTACTCACTCTTTCCCCGACAAAAGATCTTATCCCCTTATTATTCCATATCTCTTCAATCAAATAAAAATCATCTGAGTAAAGAAAGAGCTCCTCATCTTCTTTGATTAGCTTTATCTTTCCGTATCGTTCTACGTAATCTAAGATATCTTGACTTATATTCTGTGGAAGTTCAAACTTTCCGTACTTTTCTAGAGCAGTTATCATATCCTCTGCTTTCATTCCACTAGCAGCCGCATTCCAAAGAGAAAGGGGGGTTATTCTATAAGTATGGATATGCTCAGGGCTCTTCTCTAATTCTGCAAAACGAGCCAAGAGATCCCTTGCCTCTTCATATAGAGAATTAGCCACTTCTAAAAGAACCGTCTTATCACTTTGTACTATAAAAGGATTTTGAGGGTTATATGACATAAATGTATCGGGCCTCCATTCAAAAAAGTTATACTGGACCTTATTTAGGAGTTTACCATAAAGTCAATAGTGGCGCAAGTGCAAACTACCAAAAAGCCGCGTATCATTTCAACCAATATAATATTCATCTCATAATTAACCGCTATAATGAGCAAAATAATGGCATAATATTGTTAAAACAGGAGTTGGGAAAAGTATGAAATTAGAGTTTAAAGAGAACGTTGGAGGAATAGACGCGTACATAAGGACTGTTGGAGGAGTTACATTCCTTTCTTGGGGGATCCTAAAACGCTTCCCTATAATGATTCTTTTTGGTGCCACTTTAGTAGCTGAAGGAGTCATTCGATGGAGTCCTCTCTTCTCCGTACTGTCTTTGACAAGTACAGATAATAGAATCAAGTTTGAGGAATCTATAGAAAAATTTAGTATGGCAAAAAGACATTCAGCCCCTAATCTTAGATAATTAGGGGCTGAATGTTTCTCATCTATAACACGTACTATATAAAATGAATAGTCTCTCCATCCTCTGCTGACTGTCGCGCCAAAATCACACCACGCATAGCCTCAATTATATCCTTGTTAGTAAGTATACGTTTATGATCAGATGATTTTATAGATGCAAGGAAGTCCTCTTCCATAGATAGCTCTGGTTTCACAAGTTGGAGTACCTCAGGAGGCGCCTCATTAGTACAGAGTATTACCTCTTTAGTATCCATCTTTATCTCTAAAGTTCCGCCTGTGCCAACTATAAAAAAGAAAGTTCTAGTGCCTCCACCATCTGGGGCCAACCAGTCCGCGCCCACAAAAGCAGTACTACTATCCTGCATCTTAAAGAAAGAAAGGCCGTTATCCTTAAAGTCATCTATATCGGTAAATCTCATATTCCCATGGTAAGCTGTAACTTCAGCCATCTCACTCCCTGTATACCAACGAACCAGATCATAGCCATGACAGGTAATATCAACTATGACCCCACCATTTAAGGTTTCGTTTAGCATAGCGTGTGTTCTCATAGGACGGTTAAGACGATGAGGTAGATTTATAATACAATAGACTACCTTTCCTATCTTTCCATCATCAATAGCCTTTTTTACTGTATAAGTCAGAGAATTATAACGATATGTCAGATTCAAAGATATAGCCACTTCGGTACCTTCTAAAGCATCCTCAACTTTTATTAAATCTTCTTCAGTAGTAAGCAAGGGCTTATCAGCAAAGACATGTATTCCTCTCTTTATACATTCTAATAGTATCTCTGCCTTTTCACTATTTACAGCTGTAAGGGCTATTGCCTGCGGAGCTAACTCATTTAGCATAGAACGATAATCACTAAAGGTCTTAACATTATATTTGAGAGCAGCCTTTGCTAGTAGCTCTTCGTTCTTATCAGCTAAAGCAACCAGTTCGATTCCTTCTAGTGCCATCATATTATTTACCATGGAATACATGTGAGGATGCTCAAAACCCACTGCTGCCAAAGAAATGGTCATTTATCTTTCTCCTCCCATATTTTGTTGCTATACTCCCTTTAGCACATTTACCTTCACCAAACCCAATAAGCGCTGTTGTGGAATGATCTTCGGTTATTGTAAGAACATCTTAACTCAAATTTAATATCTTAATATTTCACTAATTACATTGGTTAGTAGGGAGTATTGACTTTCAACTCCAAATTCTTTTAAAAGCCCTGACGAAAAAACAAGCTGCCCTACATCTGAAGACATAGGGCTATATATTATACCTCTGAGTATTCTACCTCACAATTCTCATTAAGAGACTTAACTACACAAGTCATGAACTTAATAGGTGCTAAAAGCTGATCATATTCTAAAGGTTTCTTCCCTGTTTCCACCATGTTGAGAAAAACCTTGAACCCTTCTCTGTAACACGTAGATATATCGAGGAATCTACAGACAGCTCTCTTTGTTCCATATGCTGCCACATTATAAGCAGCTTTAGCATTCCCTAATAGCGTTACAGCCATTATCTTTCCATCATCGTACTTTGTAGTAGCAATAACATTCCCGTTATTCTCTGCTGCAGATATTGACTTAATATTATAACCAAAGAGAGCAAGGAGCGTCTCTATAGTATGGGTTCCATAAAAGAAAGGACCACCATATATGCTTTTGAAATCACACGGTCCAGTACTTGCGCCACAGTTGATATCACCGCAATTCTTCAATTCCTCAGCTAGCTTCACCACATCCTGAGAATACCTTACTGTAGAATATGATGTAATAGGTACATCTTTCTTTTCAGCAGCATCTATCATGCTCTGACAATCTGATAGTTTTATAGCAAAAGGCTTATCTATAAATGTTGGGATGCCGGCTTCTATGAATGGTAGCGCATATTGAGCGTGAAGATCCCCATGTCTAAAAACCACCATAGCCGCATCGATCTTACCTATCAAGTCTTCAGGTTTCTCCGCTATGTACTGGATTCGTCCTCTTTCAGCAACCTCCTTTGTTCTAGCTTCTTCTAGACCGAAGATCCCAACCACTTTACATTCTGGGTACTCTTGGCCACCACGCTCTTCCTCTATGTTTGCTAGTTTGGAAAATGCTTCTGCGTGCGAGTTGTCAGAACCAATTATCCCTATCCTAATCATGAAATTTAACCTCCTATAATATCCATAATTTAGCTTATTAGTTGCAACCCATTACATTCTAATGATACACCAACTTCCCAATAAAATCAACGCTACGAAGAAGTTTATAAAAGATTTCAGTTAAAGGTAATTTCGTTATTGAAATTGACATGATAAATTAACTCTGTTAAAATAAGAGAAAGAGGGGAGCATTAAAGCCGGAGGAGGGATAGCCGCCTTTACGGGGTATGAAAATGATTACATTAAAAGATATAAAGAATAACACTGACTTTCGCCTTATGATCGAAAAAGCCAACGACTACCTTACTGCTCGAGGTTACACTGAACATGGTATGCGTCATGTATCTTACGTTGCTGATACTACTATGTACATCTTAAGAGAGTTAGGATATGATGAACGCACCGTTGAACTTGGAGGTATAGCAGGCTTTACACACGATATAGGGAATATGCATAATAGAAAGTACCATGGTCCTACAGGAGCTAACATCATCTTTCATGAGTTACGTGCCCTTGGAATGCCACTTGACGAAATATGTAAAATTACTACAGCAGTTGCTAATCATGAAGAAGAAATAGGCGAGCCTGTAACGCCAATAACGTCTGCCCTTATCATTGCTGATAAGAGCGATGCCCATAGGACTAGAGTGAATAAGTTAAACTCAACGGATATTCATGACCGAGTCAACCATGCAATCCTAGATTCAGAAGTTATTGTAGATAGAAAATCCCAAAGCATCACCCTTAATATAAAGTTCGATAACACTCAATGCGAGATCATGGACTACTTTGAGATCTACCTTACCAGGATGGATATGTGTAAAAGATCAGCTAACTTTTTAGGATGTCGTTTTCTATTGGTCATAAACGACTTAGAGATGCTAGGCCACTCAGTAATCCTTGATCCACCTAAATCAAAAGTAGCTGACCTTTAAAGAATGACCCCGGACTAAAATCCGGGGTTTTCGCATCACTATGTATTGATCTCTCCTATAACTCTCTTATAAGGCTCGTAATTTAACGCTGGCCTTGGATGAAAATCTATATAAAGTTCAAGCATACCATCTCCGCACGTTCTAGCCTTTCTTGCTACTAACAGATGAGCTATTATCCTTTGTTGAGACTCAAACTCCTCCAATGATTTACTTATCTTCTCTTCCACCCAAAAGGGAGCTTTTATAGCCCTATTAGCTCTAATGGAAAGCGCATCTCTAGCTACCATGGCATCCTCAGGAGAGAAATCTCCCCAAACTGCATATTCTAAAAACGAACGAATACATTGAGGGCTTCCCCAGTCTACCAGGATCTCATCACCAACCTGAGGTCCATCGAAGGCTCCAATCCTCCCAACAGCCTCATGATCAATATGCTCACGGTACCTGTTTGGAATAATGAGCCTTGTTGCCTTTATTTCTCTAAGAATCTTAATAGTCCTAGCAAAGGTCCCTTCAGAGCCTCCTTGCAAGAACCATCCCATATATGAAAGAACACTAAAGTCAGGATATTCAAATCTAATTATATTATCCTCTTCAAGTCCTAAAACCCTATAAGCTCTCTTAGCCTCTTCTCTTCTCTTATCAACGATAACATCGCGTCCCTCTGGAAGACTATATCCTGCATTTCCCTGGCAGAATATAAAGACAAAAGGCTCTCCATTGTTAGCCATAACAGCCTCAAGAATATACCCAGCTCCTAACACCCCATCATCATCGTGAGGCGAGAAAACCACTACTCTCTCGTTGTCTCCTTCCCATCCCGGAAAAATCAAATCAATGCTTTGTGATTTGATTCGTTTCCTTAGATCATAATACGTAAAACTCATCCTCTATGGCCTCCTACTTTTAAAACACTTCAAGAACTAATTATATACTCGCGTTTCTACAGGTTTCCTTAAGGATCTCCCCTGATTTGCGTAATCCTTCAACCTCTTCGTCTCTCAATGGAAGCTCTAACACCCGCTCTATACCTTGTTTGCCGACTATAGATGGAAGGCTCAACGCAATATCAGTTATTCCATAATAACCTTCCATAAGGCTAGAGACTGTAAGAACTGACTTCTCATCACGTACAATAGATTCTATTATTCTTCTTACTCCCATGGCAATAGCAAAATTTGTGGCTCCTTTTCTCTTTATTATCTCATAGGCAGCTTCTTTTACTTGAACAAATAGTTCCTCCCTCTCTACCCCTTTACACCCCTTCTCACAGATAGGGCAATATTCATCTATCCTAACTCCAGCAATATTTGTGAGGCTCCACGCAGCTACAGAACTATCACCGTGTTCTCCTATTATATAACCATGGACATTCCTTACATCTACCTTACAATGTTGGCTCAAGATAGATCTGAACCTAGCGCTATCTAACGTAGTACCTGAACCCATCACCCGATTAGCAGGGAGTCCTGAGATCTTGAATGATAAATAGGTTAATATATCTACAGGATTTGATACGATTAATAATATGGCCTCTGGTGCTGCTGCTGTGATCTTAGGGATTATATCCTTAAAGATTTGTGCGTTTCTTCCAATGAGATCAAGGCGTGTCTCCCCTTCTCCTCGCTGAGCTGCTCCTGCTGCCACCACTACTACCTTTGAGTCAGCACAATCTGCAAAGTCTCCAACTCGTACATCCATAGGACGCAAAAAAGGTATCCCATGATTTATATCAAAGACTTCCCCTTCAACTCTAGTTTTATTCACATCAACGAGCACGAGCTCAGAGACAGTACTAGCTATGGCTAATCCATAAGCAATAGTAGAGCCTACATATCCTGTACCAACTATAGAGACCTTCATATTTATCATCCCTTTCTAAAAATTTTCTCTGCATTAAGTGTAGAATCCCGCATGATGAGAATTAATATACCTATCCTTCTTATAGATCATATCATAATATGGGGTAAAAATCCATATCTACAATGTTAAGTCCATAGCAGGAGATCGGGTCTATGACAACGAATAAGTATGATAATAAATGTGAAAATGCCACTTAGATCGTTAGGAAGGAGGATAGCCGCAACTACATTTGCGGCATCAACATCTATGCAGAATAAATATACTGAAGTCCCTATCGAAAAATTAAAGAGAAAATGCGATTACAGTAAATTTGATTTTGAAACCACCGAAACGCTCTCTCCAACTATTGGAATTATAGGCCAAGAGCGAGCAGTAAGAGCTATGGAATTTGGCTTAACAATAAAGAATAAAGGTTATAACATCTTCATGATGGGCCCTATAGGAACTGGAAAGACAACTTATGCTAAATCAATCGTTACCCAGATGGCAGAGAATGAGAAGGTTCCTAATGATTGGTGCTATATATACAATTTCAATGAGCCCGACAAGCCCCTAGCCCTTACACTCCCAGCTGGAAAAGGACCAATACTATCCCGGGATATGGATGACCTCATTGAACAAGTTCAAGCCACTATAATTCGTGTTTTTAACAGCGAAGACTACGAAAGAGCAAAAAATGATATAATAGGAGAATTTCAAAGTAAAAGCAACGAACTCCTAGAAGAATTGGAGAAGGAAGCAGAAAAAGATGGTTTTCTTCTGAGAAGAACGAATACCGGAATAGTAAGTATTCCAATAAAGGATGGCAAACCTTTAGAGCAGGAAGAATTCGATCAATTAAATGAAGAAGAAAAGAAACTTATTGAAGCCAATCGTCAGAAGACTCAAACTAAAATGGCGGAAAGTACAAGAAAGCTCAAGATTCTTGAGAGAGAAGCCAGAACTACCGTTGCCAAGCTTGACAAAGAAATGGTCCTTGAGACTATAAATCCATATGTTTTAGAATTAAAGAACAAGTATGAAGATGACCATATGATATGTGATTATCTTGATAAAATAGAAGAGGATATAATCGAAAATTTAGAATTCTTTAAAGATAAAGATGACTCTCAAATACCCTTTCCCTGGGTAGCTCAGTTCAAGCATGAGTTCGCGTTAAATAAATATAAGGTTAACGTATTTGTAAATAATGGAGACCTCAAAGGAGCGCCTGTAGTAATTGAAACCAATCCCACCTATTATAATCTTATAGGTGGGGTAGAATATAGAAGTCTCTTTGGAGAGTTAACAACTGATGTAACTATGATAAAGAGCGGAGCAATACATAGAGCAAACGGAGGCTATCTTATCCTTCAAGCCTTTGATGTGCTCAATGCTTTTATGGCTTGGGACGTACTTAAACGTATCCTAAAGCATAGAAAGGTCCAAATAGAAAATATAGGAGAACAGTATAGAGCAATACCAACTGTATCCCTTAAACCAGAACCTATACCTGTAGATCTAAAGGTCATAATGATCGGAAACTCCTTCATCTATCATTTACTCTATAACTATGATGACGACTTTAAAAAACTCTTTAAGGTGAAAGCTGATTTTGACACTAGAATGCCTAAAACATCTGAGACAATGACAGAGTATGCCCAGTTTATAAGTTATCATTGCAATAAAGAAGGTCTAAAACACTTTACCAAAGATGGAGTCGCCGCTATAATAGAGTACGCTTCTAGATTAGTTGAGGATCAGAAGAAACTCACTACTAACTTCAATCGAGTCCTTGACATGATATATGAAGCAAATGTTTGGGCAGAGAGGGACGGAACAGAATATATCGATGAAGAACACGTTAATAAAGCAATAAAAGAAAAACTCTTCCGCTCAAATCGGATAGAAGAACGCATTCAAGAACTCATCCAGGATGGTAAGATCCTAATTGATACTAAAGGCGAATCTATCGGCCAGGTAAATGGCCTTGCTATTTACGATTTCGGAGATTTTGTCTTTGGCAAGCCAACTAGGATCACAGCAAAGACTTATATGGGTAGAAACGGTATAATCAACATTGAAAGAGAATCAAACCTCAGCGGAAACATCCACGATAAAGGTGTCCTTATTCTATCAGGTTATCTAGGTGGTAAATACGGACAAGATAAACCTATATCCCTCTCAGCTAGTATAGGCTTTGAGCAAGCATATGAAGGAGTAGATGGAGATAGCGCATCCAGTTCTGAACTTTATACCATTCTCTCTAGTCTAGCAGAACTTCCTATTAATCAAGGTATCGCTGTAACTGGCTCTGTTAACCAGCACGGAGAGATACAGCCTGTAGGTGGGGTCACTGAAAAAATCGAAGGGTTCTTTGCTGTCTCCAAAGTTCAGGGATTCACAGGAAAACAAGGTGTGATAATCCCCTATCAAAATATTGATAATCTCATGCTCTCAGATGAAGTCATTGAAGCAGTTAAGGAAGGAAAATTTCATATATATCCAATTAAAAATGTAGATGAGGGCATAGAGCTCTTAACAGGTATACCTGCCGGTAAAGAAAGGAAGAACGGCTCATATCCTAAAGGGAGCGTAAACTATCTAGTAAATGAAAAACTCAAACGTTTTGCACAAGAGATAGTAGCCTTTGGAAAAGATAAAGACACTAAGAAATCCCGTTCAACCTCAGCTTCAAAGGAAAAAAAGACGCGCAAGTTTATTAAACGCCGTTAGTGGAAGGGGGCTCCCCCCTCCACTAATACTCATCAACCACACTTGCTATAACCGCAATCTCTACAAACAGCGCATCCACCTTCGTGCTCTAAAAACCCACCACACTCTGGGCATGTATTGGGTTTAATTCCGTTTTCACAATCAAAATCATCCACCTTGTCTATAGATTCTTGGTCTACATTAATCTTATGCGGTATAGCCATTCTGGGATTCTTTTTAAAATCTATCCCCGCAACTTCCATAATGACCCTAGATATAGCATCGGGACAGGATAAGACCTTTACTTCCCTACGTCTTAAACATGCTGGACACCGTATACCCTGAAGCTGCTCAACTATGTCTTCAATGCACATACCAGCACGAAGAGCTATAGAAATCAACCTGCTTGTAGCCTCAGATTGAGACGGGCAACCTCCATAACGACCGGTATTGCTAAAGATCTCACAGATCCCATTTTCATCGTGATTTACTGTGACATATAAATTTCCGCAACCGATCTTTATTTTCTTAGTTACACCACTAGTCATCTCTGGTCTAGGACGTGGTCTAGGTATAAAAGCAGAGGTTCCTTCTTTGCTAACGCTTCCTGCAGCTTCTTCCTTAGCACCACTTTCAACACCAGTTGTAAGGACCTGTGACGCTCTGCTCCCATCACGATATACAGTTAAACCTTTACACCCAAGTTCATAAGCGAGGAGATAAACTTTTAACACATCCTCCTCACTAGCATCATGAGGGAGATTAACCGTCTTTGAAACGGCATTATCAGTATACTCCTGGAAAGCTGCTTGTATCTTTACATGCCATTCTGGAGATATATCATGGGCTGTTACAAAGACCCTTTGAAGTTCCTCTGGTATCCTTTCATATGGTATCCCCTTGACAGAACCTTTCTTTGCCACCATACGCATAAGCTCCTCGTCATAGAGTTCCGCTTCCATAAGTGCTTCCTTAAAGAAAGGATTCACCTCGACAAATTCAGTACCATCTAGAACATGTTTAACATATGCCAAGGCAAAGAGTGGTTCTACACCACTACTACAACCAGCTATCATACTTATAGTTCCAGTGGGAGCTATCGTAGTTATAGTGGCATTCCTCAGCTTAAGCCCCATTTCTTCGTATATACTACCCTTATAATTAGGAAATACCCCTCTCTCTTCAGCAAGCACTGCAGAAGCCCGACGACCTTCGTCTCTAATGAACTTCATGATCTGCATTGCCAATTCTACAGCTGCATCATGGTCATAGGGGATACCCAACTTAATCAAGGCATCTGCCCATCCCATAACACCTAAGCCTATCTTACGATTTCCCCTTGCCATCTCATCGATCTGAGGGAGGGGGTACTTGTTCACCTCTATCACATCATCAAGGAAACGTACAGCAATATGGACAGTCTCCCGTAAATCATCATAGTCTATAGTTTTATTTCCATCCTTCTCTGTGATAAATAGCGAAAGATTTATTGATCCTAAGTTGCAGGCCTCGTAAGGCAAGAGTGGTTGCTCTCCACATTGATGAACAACTATTCCATTACATATCATTGAATGGGTTATAGGTTCAGTTAAATCATAGACCCTCTCTATACCTATATATTTCAAAGACTTTACTTCATCGTAAAACTCTTCAAAAGAAGCCTGGAACTCTATATTCTCAAGAGCTCTCTGTTTCTTTTCGGGAATAAAACCTATTTTCTCTTCAAACCTTTTACAAGAGATCCCTCGGATCCTTAATTCACACATAGATATACTGCTCTTAATCCCTAGATTAATCAGGAGCCTTTGTACTCCTTTTAACAATTCTTTGCTCTTAGACTTTAATAAGATACTTTTTTCGTCTTTAACTGTACCATGAGCAGTAAAGACGCTTTGGAGAAAGCCAACCATCCCTTCATAAGGGGCTGTAAATAAAATGTCAGGCACCCTAATTTTCTTAAAGAATCTTATAAAGTCTTCATTATCGTAAGAGAGGATATATACCCCATCATCCCTCATTATTTCTTGAATATCTTCACCATATATATCATTGATGAGTGGTTTAAAGTAATTCAATATATCCAAATCATCAAAGATAAATTCCACCCTACAGTCAGTATCCCCCTCCCTTAGACAACCGTTTTCAGTAAACCAGCCAATGATCTGTCCTAATTCCTTAGACCATTTAAAGGTATCATTTTCTTCCCAAAGGAAATAACTTTTAGAGAAGGCTCCCATCCCAGACTGTATTAAAACCTTGTCTCCTTCTTTAATATCCTTAAGTTCTTTCCAACCCTCTAACGTCAAAAATCTATGATCAGGAGTAGCCTTTATCTCATAACCAGCTTTGGTAGTTAAACGGATTACCTCTCGTTCGCCGTTATTATATACTTGTATTACCCTATTTAAAGACGTACCCCATTGAGTCAGATCAGGTAATGAATCTATTACACAGCCATTAACCACCTTTATCTGAGAAGTAGGGACTCTAGTATCAGTTATAATCTTAAACCCGCCTCTTCGATGCTTAGCATAAAGCTCCTCTATACTTATAAGCCCATACTCAGTTGCTATTAGAGTATCACCAGTAACACAAGGGTTTGTACTCTCTATTTCGCCTATATGAGGTGTAGGATTATATTCATTAATCCTATCTAAGAATACTATTCCAGGTTCCCCATTCTTCCAAGCCATCTTTACGATAAGATCAAAGACCTCTCTAGCAGGAAGTTTATCTAACACTTCCTTAGTTCTAGGGTTTATAATTTCGTATTCACCGTCATCCTTAACTGCCTTCATAAAGTCTTCAGTAATTCCAACAGATATATTAAAATTATTCAGGGCGTCACTTGATTCTTTACTAGTAATAAAAGAGATTATATCTGGATGATCAACACGTAAGATCCCCATATTGGCCCCGCGTCGGACTCCTCCCTGTTTGATAACTTCTGTTGCAGAATTATATACCTTCATGAAGCTAATAGGACCACTGGCTACTCCTTTTGTTGTCATAACAGTATCATTGGTAGGTCTCAATCTAGAAAAACTAAAGCCCGTTCCTCCTCCAGATTTATGAATCAAAGAGGCATACTTTAAGGTATCAAATATGCTATCCATTGAGTCTTCTATGGGCAAAACGAAACAGGCGGATAGTTGTTGAAGCTCACGACCAGCATTCATAAGGGTCGGGGAGTTAGGCATAAACTTTCGGCTCGTCATTAAAGAATAATATTTCTCTGCAATTTTCTGTACATCTGCTTTTTTATCGAATTCAAGATTGGCGCTGGCAATATTTTCCGCTACCCTCCAAAACATATCCTCTGGCTCTTCTATTACATTTCCGTACTTATCCTTCTTCAAATATCGTTTAGCCAGGACCTGGCGAGCAGTTTCACTCAAATCTATCTTAGGCAATTTCCTCGTCAACAGTTATCCTCCCCCCTTTTCACAAAGAAGAGCCCAAGGCTTAGGGCTCTCTTAGAAAATCTATCTTTCTATTCTTCAGTAATGGCACCTGTTGGGCAAGCGTCCTCACAAGCACCACAATCCGTACATTCATCAGGATCAATGACGTATTTGTCGTCACCCTCACTAATGGCTTCTACTGGACATTCTGCAGCGCACGCACCACAGCATATACACTCATCAGATATCTTCCGCGGCATTCCTCGTTCACCTCACTTAAAATAACCTTCAAACCTTAATATTATTTCGACGCACCTTTCTATATTCCTCCTTGAACTCTAAAAAATATTGTAAAGAATAAGGCATAGCTCACTAGGAGAGAATATCTTCATGGAGGTGATCTTAATGAAGGCTAGCCAAGCACAGATGATAGCTGCTGCACAGCTATGTAATAAATACACTCCTATCTCTCAAAACATAACCGAATTAACAGAAAAAATCACAGATATAGATGAGCCAAGATGTGATATGTGCGAATTTTGGGGTTCTGGGGAATGTGATATCTTCGATGAAATAATAACTAGTATGGATCAAACATAAAACTTTTATTATTTAACCCCCGGGCTATGCCGGGGGCTAAATCGTCTTTCTACCAATCCTCTTCAAAAACTACCTGGATATCTTTCTCCAGGGTAATACCTAATGTAACCTTCAACGCCCTTATCCACTGTTGACTAAAACCATCAATTATACAAAGATCATAGAAACCCTCTCGTAGCTCTGCGAAAAATGTACCTGGTTTTATCTCTTCAGGATCACATATATACTCTTGATAATCTGGTTCAGTTTCATCAGGATCGTGTAGATATAACATTAATCGGATATCATCTTCAGTACATAACTTGCCATTCAAGGTTACTTTAAAACGAATTTTACCTATACCACCTAGTTCAACCCTTTTTTCTAGGGTCTCACCTGGGTTAACCTCTACATCCTCATATGTCATATCTATAAACCCAGAACCAAGGTTAATTATACGTAGTTCGTATAATCCTTCTTTTATTTCAGATTCAAAGACTCCCTCTTGTACTTCCTCTAAATCACAAACATAATCATCTTCCTCAGGAAGATAAACCATTACCCTAGTATTTTCCTCAGAGTACGGTTTACCGTCTGAGAGTAGATGTACTATAACCCTGCCCTTACCACCAACGCTTATGGTTTTCTCTAACGTCTCGCCACCCGTAACCTCTACGTTTCTATAGCTTTTATCCGGGAATCCAGAACCAAGGTTAATTATACGCAATTCGTATAATCCTTCTTTTATTTCAGATTCAAAGACTCCCTTCTGTACTTTCTCTAGATCGCAAACATAATCATCTGTTCCGGAAAGAAAAACCATTACCCTAGTATCTTCCTTAGAATACGGTTTACCGTCTGAGAGTAGATTTATACGGAGCTTAGTAGAACTTAAAGCGACTTCCTTATCTACAATTTGCCCTGGTTCTACTTTAACCCCTTCAATCCATTTCTCAGTGAATCCACTGATAGTCGGGATAACCTGTAAATCGTAAGTTCCCTCTAAAACACCTGCTGCAAATGATCCTACTCCATCCTTAGTAGGCTCTAAAGAGTAAAGATGTTTTTTGTTCTGATACAAATTCACTTTAACATCCCCGGAAGGGGCACCATTGACTAAAACCTTTACGCGTATTTGACCTGGTAGATCAAAGGTTACCTGAACCTCTCTTTTTTCACCTGACTTAATATCTACCTTTTCCATTGTGCGGGTTTGTTCAGGAATACTTGTGTAAGTAAAAGTCATATTGTAAGACCCTTCAGGTAAAAACGCCACTAAACCATCTTTATCAACACCAAATTTCTTAATCTCTGCCTGAGCAAAATAGATTTCAGCACTTAACATAGAAGGGGGTATGGGCTGACCACCTGCGTATGCCTTTAGAAAGAGCTGGCCAGGTAATTCTTTGAAATCTATCTCCAACTTACTTTGCTCATTAGGCGGAATATAGGATGTAACCTCTTGGGTAAATGACGGATAGTCCTTTAAGGTTACGATAAATTCATACGTCCCTGTCTCTAATTTTGTCGACAGAGGAGTACCCGACCATACAGTAGAAACTGGCAATCCCCCCTGCCTAACTATAACCTCAACCTGATCGCTAAGATCCTTACCGTTAGCTTGAGGGATTAAAGTGACCTGTCCCATAAGATCACCAAAATCCACACGAATATTTGCAGTTTCACCTTTATTTAGAGTTACAGCTTGCTCTTTAGACGTAACAGCCTTCCCATCCATCATTAAAGTACAGCGTATAGTATAAACGGCTTCCTCCAATGAAATTATGGCTTTGGAACCTTTTTCTCTTCGCTCAAACTCAACGATATTTCCGAAGGAATCCAAGATCTCAATGGTTGTCTTTGAAGTAACATCCTTTCCGCCTGCCCAGGCTTGAATCTCAACGAATGTAGGTGAGACGACCTCTGTCATAATGGAGTTTAAGGCATTGCTTAAGCTCTCTCTATCATTAGCAGAAAAATAGTTTCCAATACATCTGACTTTATCTTCAGCCTGTGCTGAAAGGGCAAATCCAACAATATACGGTTTAAGGATAAAGCCGTCCTCCTGTAACTTACGGGAGATTGCACAAGGATCAGCGCCACAACTCTCTTCGCCATCAGTGAGTAGAACTATAATGTTTCGGCCGCCTTTAGGAAAATCTTTAGCTGCTTCTGTTAGGGAATAACCTATAGGAGTCATTCCCTCAGGCCTTAAAGCGTCTACTATATTAAGTATAGAAGAACGCACCTGATTCACTGGACCAAAGGGTTGTAATAAACCGGAATCTTCACAAGAGCTCTTCTCAGGTAGCTCAGAGCCATATACTCTTAAAGCGATCTCTAACTCGGGGCTATCTTTAAGATCTTGAATTAGCTCTTTCATTACTTCCTTAGCTATATCCATTCTGGATTTTTTACCGTCAACTTTTTGATTCATACTAAAAGAGGAATCAAAGATAAATTCAATATATGTTTTCTCAACAGTAGTAGATCCTTTGCTATCTGTACCTACTACAACAGGACCATCCCAGGCAGACATCCCACCAGTATAATTATGGATATCAGAGAAGCCTGCTTTAATCAGCATCTCTGATGCAATGCCACTTCTGAATCCACTTTCACACACAACCAATATCTTTTTACCCTGTTTAAGCTCGTTTAATCGTCCTTCTAGTTGATTTAATGGTATTAATATTGCATCTGATAAATGTCGCTCAGCATACTCATTAGGATCTCTTACATCTAAAATGATGAGTTTATCTCCCTGTTCCTTCATTAATGTCTTGACTTCTAAGGTAGAGACCTCAATTACTTTTCCGTTATTAGCTGCCTGAACATAAATCCCACTATCTAGCACGAACCCGCTTATTAGTATTAATGATAAAAGATAGATAGTTAGTTTTTTACAAATCCGCAAAGGATCTTCCATATGGTTTACCTCCTTAACATTGATTAGTACTTTCGGAAACTATTTTCCCAGTATAACTATAGCCTATTTACCCTAGGATCTTAATTTCACCCCCAACCATTCTCATAATAGCCTACGTTGAAAACGGCCGATATATGGCGATATATAGCCCAGGGGGAGGCATGTACTACGCTATATTTTCAAACTAAGGACCTAGACGACAGTTGACAAATTAATTTGAGTCCCA
>DIRN01000040.1:0-2069 GCA_002426645.1 Firmicutes bacterium UBA5435
ACGAGTGTCAACTTTTAAGCTACCTACCCACTCTGTATCCTCAATCCTCAACACACTTCTAATGTCAACAGCTTGCGTTTGTCTAAATATTATGAAATCAATTCGTTTCATAGACTCATAAATACATCTACTCTTTTCTTGTAAAGACTTGACTTTGTCTATGATGTATACTATAATATATAGTATACGAAAGGAGAAAGTATATGCTAACCGAAACGCAACTAGTTCCTATGCCAGATAAAAAAATAAGTTTTAAGAAGGGAAAAAACGGAACATTGTATGTGTATTATACCGTTAGATCCTATCGACGCAAGAAAGATGGCAAACCGACCAGCGATGAAGTTTGTATTGGTAAAAAAGATCTTAACAGCGGTATGCTAATACCCAATAAAAGGTATCTATATATGTTTGGAACAGTAGAAGATCTCCTACCGGGCATGATAAGTAAGATATGGGGCAGTATCTATATCCTTAAGAAAAGAGCGGAAGCTATTTCAATCACTAAAATTTTGCAAAATATATTCCCTCGACAATGGCAAGATATCCTCCTATCGGCATGTTACATGGTATTAAAGGGTAATGTTATGATGTATCTTGACGATTTTTGTGAGACGTATGTGACAGATAGTAAGTTGAACTCCCAGTCGGCTAGTGAGCTTTTTGCATCGCTTGATGAAGGACAGATGAATGCCTTCTTTAGAGAGTGGATCGCCGGGGTGCAGGAAAAAGAATATTTAGCATACGATGTGACCAGCATTTCATCTTATTCTGAACAAATGGCAGAAATCGAGTTTGGCTATAATCGTGATGGAGAGAATCTGCCGCAACTAAACGTCGGTATGTTCTATGGTGAGGGCTCCAAAAGACCGGTCTACTTTATGATTTATAGTGGCAGTATTCCCGACAAGACTCACCTGGAATATATGATGGGACATGCAAAGCAACTAGGCATCCAAAAGGTTACTTTTGTTATGGATCGCGGTTTTGCAACCCAGGATAACGTTGACTATTTAGCACAGCTAAGCCATTCGTTTATTCTGTGTTTACCTACGGGGCAGAAGATCTTCAAGCAACTTATAGAGGATGTTTCAGGTACTATCAAGTCTACTGCTAACTGGATTCCCGGGCATGATGTCTATGGTGTCAAAGCAGCTCAAAACGTGTATGGTAGAACGCTTAATGTACATATATTCCACAGCCTTGAGTTGGAGTCCAATCGCAGAAAAGAAATGCACGATTACGTTGGACGATTAGAAAAAGAATTATCCGAAATGTGTGACAAAAAGAGGAACTATAGTCGGTTTCAACGCTTCTTTAACATCATAGCAAACGGTGAACAATCCATTCAATATGAAATGGACCCTAATAAAGTGGATGACGCTCTAAAAACGGCTGGCTTTTTCGCGTTTGTTACTGATCGAGCTGATTTAGAGCCAAGTGAATCGATAACCATTTATCGACAGAAAGATGGTGTGGAGAAGATTTTCCATCATTTTAAAAACGATCTTGACTTCTCCCGTCTAAAGACCCACTACAGCGAGACCACTAACGGTAAACATTTCGTCGGCTTTATTGCTCTTATCCTTTATTGCGATATCTTAGATCTGATCAAGTCCAGTTGTTCAAAGGAGATATCACATATGACAGTAAAAAAGGTTTTTTTGCAAATGGATAAAGTAAGAGTCATGGCTTGTAATCGTGAAAACAGAAGTTATTTAATGAGCCCACTAACAAAAAAACAAAAGGATATACTCTATGCACTCAATTTGAATCCTGATGAACTGATCAAAGAATCGCAAAAGCTTAATTGTATACTATAATTTTTCCGAAATTCAGGTTTCTACTAAATTTTATTTGAGATAAAAAAACAACCCGCTAGTCTAAGGACTAATAACCTTTAAACCAGTGGGCTCTAGATATTTATATTATTTCTGTTTAATTTTAGTTCCATCCTTGAAGTGGAACGTAATATCATTTTCTATAACTACCTCATCTATAACAAATGTCTAGCTTATATATTACCATCATCCCTCATCTTATGGCATTAAGCTACCATTTCATCATAATTT
>DIRN01000040.1:2126-6331 GCA_002426645.1 Firmicutes bacterium UBA5435
TTTAATTTTAGTTCCATCCTTGAAGTGGAACGTAATATCATTTTCTATAACTACCTCATCTATAACAAATGTCTAGCTTATATATTACCATCATCCCTCATCTTATGGCATTAAGCTACCATTTCATCATAATTTACAATAAATACTTCTGCTTTATTTTTCCTTATTTCATCTACCATAGTTTCTATTTCCAGAGCTGTTTTAGTATCCAAGTAATATCCACCACACTGATTACAGATGTTGGCAGGCACATTTTTTATAATGATTATTCCTTCCCCTAAATCAACAATATGATTTACCCTTCCTTTTGTTAAATTAGCCTTGCTAAAATCATCTAGCCATTCACTTTTGGCTGGATAATATGCTGTTATCATCCAAATATTATCCCCTTCTAAAGCACATACCACATGAATACTTTTATTATCATCTATGCTACCTAATACAAGACAGCTGGGATAAGGATAATCATCTTCATAATACTCTATAATTTTTCCATTTGAAAGACAATTTATAATATCTTTAATTTTTATTCCTCGCTGTTGCATTTTAGTTAATATATGTCCACTCCATTGTATATTATCCTTTTCTAAGGCCTCTTTAATATCATTCATGTTAAATGCCATATTTACCTCCATGGCTCTATTTCCCTATTACTCTCATTGCCTTAATTATATTATACAGAAAATAGTAATAATATACTATTCCTATTTTCTAGGTATAAAAACCCTATCTAAAATTTATCCCCCAAAAACAATAAAACCCCTTGAAATCAAGGAGTTTCTATTGTATCAATATTTAAGTTCTTTTATGGTGGAGGCGGTGGGATTCGAACCCACGTCCGAAAAGGTGACCCCAGAAGTTTCTCCGAGCGCAGCTTACGTATTAGAGAATTCGCCTCATTAAGCCCCCGTAAACAGGGTCTTAAATTAACTATCTCGATAAGATTCGCTCACTTCCTCCGAGAATTGGAAGCTTGCTAGCCTGCTATTTGACGCCTATCCCAGGGCCGCAGACTTAACCCCGAGTAGACGCGCTACTTTTTAACTAAGCAGCGAGTGCGTATTCTTCGTTGGCAGTTATATGCCTTTCCACTGTTTATCGAGCTAGTGGGACCTCGGCTCGCTTCTTCTGTCTTCACACTCCCCGTCGAAACCATATCGCCCCCATGTTATTCTTTAAATTTTTCTCGAAAAGCCCTCTGGATCTCACGATTGGCATCGCGTTTAGCAATATCCTCGCGCTTGTCATAGAGCTTCTTACCACGAGCTACAGCCAGCTCAACCTTTGCTCTTCCTCTTGTAAGATAAATTCTCAAGGGAACAAGGGTTAATCCCTTCTCCTGAGTCTTCCAAAGAAGCTTCCTAATCTCTCGCTTGTTCAATAATAATTTTCGGGGTCGCAATGGATCATGGTTATATCTATTTCCCTTCTCATACGGACTTATATGAACATTATACATAAAGACTTCATTGTTTTCAACTTTAGCATAGCCATCGCGAAGGTTTATCATACCTGCCCGTATAGATTTAATCTCAGTGCCTGTCAGAACAATACCAGCTTCATATGTTTCTTCGATATGATAATCATGACGTGCTTTTCTATTAAATGCTATGTTCTTCACTTCAGGCACACTATATCACCCCTCAGAAACATTATATCATATAAAGATATGGTGTCAAGTGGCATAGAATGTAACTTTAAACCCGTGGACTATAAGAGGATATCAATCAGAAGGTCATAACTCAACTATAGTAACAAGAACCTCTTCATCATCTTTAGTTCTTGCTACTCTTTGAAAACCAGCGTATATATCTGAAGACATATATCCCTTTTGGGAAGATAACTCACTCTTAGTAATTATTGAAGATTGCCCCTCACACTTTAAATCAAAGAGATCTCCTACCATCATAGAATTTATCGCACACTTAAATAATTTATCTTGATATGTATGCTTCCAACTACTATTAAGCCAATCCTCCTGCTGAACTTTATTCCATAAGCTAGGGTTAGCTGACGGTTGAATCAAAATTTCTCCACCTTCTCGTAATAGCTTCTGAATAACCTCTTCCTTAAAGGCATCATAACAAATAGCTATAGCAATCTTCCCTATATCTGTATCAAAGACCTCCATCTCCTCTAACTTTCCTGGAACCAGATCAAGACCATCAGAGCATTCCATTTCAGTTAAATATGACTTCTTCTGGGTACCAATTATCTTCCCATCTGGTCCAAAAAAGTACGAGATGTTATAGATATTTCCGTAATTGCCTTTAGATCTCTTTCCTAATCTTCCATGGACAATATCATAATCAGGTATACATATAGAACCTGCCACTATGTAAACCTGATATTCCTCGGCCATCTCTGAAAACGTATCAACATATATCTTTACTGCAGCATTAGCTTTAGCCAACGCAAGACCTCTCACCCAACTAACGCGATACCAGATCCTATTCCAGAGAACAGCTCCAATATTAGATCTAACCGCTAGATTCACAGCATTTTTAATACTTAAAAGATGTTCAACATTATGGCCAGTGAATATAAGAGGAGTCCCTATATCCTCAGGAAAAACCACTATAGTTGGGATGGTCTTATCTGTATTAGATCTAACGTCTTCAAGTAAAGCCTTTATACGCCTTGCAAAAGCTTCAGCAGACGAATAATCTTCAATACTCCACTTCATCTGAACAGCTGCTACCTGAAGACGTTCATTCACAGCATATGCCTTCATACTACTTGACGTAAAAATAAGCAAAGATATAATTAGCAACAAAATACATTTAGGAATCCATAGGATCATACTCATAATAAAACTCCAATCCCAAAGTATGAGAATCCCTTTTTGTAAAATTCGTCTTTAGAAAAACCTAAGACAATATAGCTAGTACCAGTGAAGAGATCATGAAGAGTATGGCAAATACCGTAGTAAGCCTCTCTAGCAACCTTTCAAACCCCTTATTCTTTCCAAAGAAAAGCTGGGAACCGCCGCCTACAGCTCCTAACCCTTCGCCCTTACTCGGTTGAAGAGTCACAAAAGCAATAACCCCTACTGCTAGAACCAATTGTATAATCATTAAGGCTGTTTGCATTCTTGCTAATCCCCCTCAATTAACAATTAAATAAAGACTCTACCCCTTATAATATCATATTATTAATATCCTTGCAATAAGAGAGGAGCCATAATTTTTCCGACTCCTCCCTAGTTGAATTATACTAAAACCTTACTTTACTTTAAAGTTATAAAAATTTTTGATTCCGCCATACCTAGCTTCATCATATAGACCTTCCTCGATTCGTAGTAACTGATTGTATTTAGCCACTCTATCAGTACGGGAAGGAGCACCTGTCTTGATTTGACCGGCGTTAGTACCAACAGCTATATCAGCTATAGTGACATCCTCAGTCTCACCTGATCTATGAGAGATAACCGCAGTATAACCAGCCTTCTTTGCCATCTCTATGGCATCTAAAGTCTCTGTCAAGGTACCTATCTGGTTCACCTTTACGAGAATAGAGTTAGCAACGCCTATCTCAATACCCTTTGAGAGACGTTCGGTATTCGTCACAAAAAGATCATCGCCTACAAGTTGAACTTTTCCGCCAAGAACCTTAGTGAGTTCTTTCCAAGCATCCCATTCATCTTCACTGAGAGGATCCTCTATAGATATGATTGGGTACTTATCGAGCAATCCTTTGTAGAACTCGATCATCTCTTCTGTATTTCTCTCAACGCCTTCGCCACTAAATATATACTTCCCGTTCTTAAATAATTCTGTAGAAGCCACGTCCAATGCTAAATAAATGTCCTTACCGGGTACATATCCTGCCTTTTCTATAGCTTCCACTATTACACTAAGGGCCTCTTCATTAGAACCGAGATTAGGAGCAAATCCGCCCTCATCGCCAACAGCAGTATTTAAGCCTTTACCCTTGAGAACGTCCTTTAAAGAATGGAAGACCTCCACGCCCATTTGCAAGCCCTCAGCAAACGATAATGCACCTACTGGCATTACCATAAACTCCTGAATATCCACGTTATTATCAGCGTGCTCTCCGCCATTTAAAATGTTCATCATCGGTACTGGAAGTTCCTTCGCGTTAACACCACCTATATACTGGTAGAGGGGAACATCCAAATAACTAGCAGCAGCCTTTGCTACTGCCAAAGATACCCCTAAGATAGCGTTAGCACCCAAATTTCC
>DIRN01000040.1:6572-44178 GCA_002426645.1 Firmicutes bacterium UBA5435
TTCCAACGATCTCAGGGCCAATTATATTATTAACATTCTCAACAGCCTTTTGTACGCCTTTTCCAAGGTATCGATCTTTATCACCATCTCTGAGTTCTACAGCCTCAAAAGCACCTGTAGAAGCACCAGAAGGCACAGCAGCCCTACCGTAGCTTCCATCCTCAAGGACCACTTCTACTTCTACAGTTGGGTTACCTCTAGAATCAAGAATTTCTCTTCCTATGACATCAATTATAATAGACATATAGATATTCCGGTTCTTAGTAAGAACCGGAGATCTCACACCTACCTCTCTTACTTTTGATACTTAACTAACCTAGTAAAATCCTCTACTTTCAAGCTTGCCCCACCAACTAAAGCGCCATCAATATCAGACTCTGCCATTAGTTCATCAATGTTGTTAGGTTTAACACTACCACCATACTGTATCCTGACTGCTTCTACCACTTCATCGTTGTATATCTCTCTTATTGTGTCTCTGATTAACTTTATAACTCTGTTGGCCTCAGCAGAGGTGGCAGAACGTCCTGTGCCAATAGCCCATATTGGTTCATAAGCTATCACAACATTCACCACATCAGACGCTGTGATTCCCTTAAGAGCTGCTACCACCTGATCATGTACAAGTGAATCAGTCTTACCGGCTTCTCTTTGCTCTAGGGTCTCACCTACACATATTATAGGGAATATCCCGTTACTAAGCAGAGCATGAGCCTTTTTATTAACATCCTCGTCAGTTTCGCCAAAATAGCCTCTTCGTTCTGAGTGGCCAATTATAGAATACTTACAGCCTAGATCCTTAAGCATGGTTACAGATACTTCCCCAGTAAAGGCACCCTTTTCCTCCCAGTATGTATCTTGGGCACCGAGAGCCATATTAGACCCTTGAAGCACCCCTTTTACAGGATAAAGCGCTGTAAAAGGAGGACAGACCACTACCTCTACATCATCTACACCCTCAAGACTCTTCTTTAAACCATTTACCAGATCTATCGCTTCCTGGACAGTCTTATTCATCTTCCAATTCCCAGCGATGATTGGAGTCCTCATAGCTTTATTACGAAACAGCAACGCTCAACCTAATAATGAACGTTTTGTTTCTTTTCCCCCCTTTTTATTACATGTCCCCTTTAAAGGGGACATGTCCTTGATCTATTCTTTATCGTTTAATGCTGCGATTCCTGGTAATACCTTGCCTTCAAGAAACTCAAGGGAGGCTCCACCACCAGTAGAAACATGCGCAACCTTATCTGAATATCCCATCTCCTCTACTGCTGCTGCAGAATCTCCGCCTCCAACAATAGCAATTCCTCTGCAATCAGCCATAGCCTTGGCAACTGCTCTTGTTCCTCCAGCAAAGGGTTGCATCTCAAAAACACCCATAGGACCATTCCAAATTACTGTTCCTGCCTCTCTTATTATAGCGCCAAACTTTTCAGCTGTCTTAGGTCCTATATCTAATCCTTGCCAATCTGATATAATTCCATTAATATCTACCACTTTAGTTTGAGCATCTTCTGCAAACTTATCAGCTATAATTATATCTTCTGGCAAGAGGAAATTCACGCCACACCTCTGAGCTTCTTCCATAAGTTCTTTTGCTAATCCCACTTTTTCTATATCTAGGAGTGACTCACCCACTTCATATCCTTTAGCCTTAAGGAAAGTATAGGCCATACCACCTCCGACAAGAAGTGTGTCAACTTTTGTTAGGAGATTCTTAATAACACTAATCTTATCAGATACCTTAGCTCCTCCAAGTATGGCAACAAAGGGACGTGAAGGATCTGAAAGGGCCTTACCTATTGTCTCTATCTCCTTTTGAATAAGGAAACCAGCTGCAGCAGGTAAAAACTTTGCCACACCTACAGTGGATGCATGGGCACGATGTGCTGTGCCAAAAGCATCATTTACATAAAGATCAGCTAATCCTGCTAAAGCTTTAGAGAACTCCTCGTCATTAGCTTCTTCTTCCTTGTAAAATCTGAGATTCTCAAGGAGAAGAACATCACCAGGTTGCATCCTAGCAACCGCTGCCTTTACTTCATCACCCTTACAATTATCCACCTTAATTACATCTTTACCTAAGAGTTCTCCTAACCTCTTAGCTGCTGGAGTAAGACGCATGGATTCTACCACCTTGCCCTTTGGTCTACCAAGGTGTGATGCAAGTATTACCTTCGCGCCTCCATTCAATAAATACTCTATTGTAGGAAGAGAAGCTCGAATACGTCTATCATCTGTTATTTTAAGATTATCATCGAGAGGGACATTAAAATCCACCCTAACGAAAACCCTCTTCCCCTTTACGTTCAAGTCCTTAACGGTCATCTTCTTCATAGAAATTGCGCTTAGAACCCCTGACTTTAGTCTAGGGAGGAAACGCACCGCCTCCTTTCATACAACATATTACTTACTCTTTCTAGTAGTTTTATAATCCCTTACTTGCTATATACTTGGCCAGATCACCAACTCTTAGAGAGTAAGCCCACTCATTATCATACCATGCGACAACCTTAACTATATCGTCGCCTACAACCATAGTAAGTTGCCCATCTACAATAGATGAATTTGAATTACCTGCAAAGTCTTTGGAGACTAATGGCTCCTCAGTATATCCTAAAACACCCTTAAGCTCTCCTTCAGCAGCCTTCCTTAGGGCTCCATTTACCTCTTCAACTGTTACAGCTCGTTTAAATTGTGCTACCAAGTCAACCACTGAAACGTTAGGCGTAGGGACACGCATAGCCATTCCATTTAACTTGCCCTGAAGTTCAGGAAGTACCAAGCCTACAGCCTTAGCAGCACCTGTAGTCGTTGGAATAATAGAGAGATTAGCAGCCCTTGCTCTTCTAAGGTCTTTATGAGGGAAGTCCAATATCCGCTGGTCGTTAGTATATGAATGTACAGTGGTCATAAGACCTTTAACTATACCAAATTCCAAATTGAGAACCTTAGCTACAGGAGCTAAGCAGTTAGTGGTACAAGAAGCATTCGATATGATATTATGCTTCTTAGGATCATACTTCTCCTCATTTACACCCATAACTATAGTTATATCTTCATTCTTAGCAGGTGCTGAAATAATAACCTTCTTAGCGCCTGCTTCTATATGCTTAGCTGCAACCGTGGCATCGGTAAACCTACCTGTTGATTCTATAACTATGTCTGCTCCCGCTTCTTTCCAAGGCAATTTCGCTGGATCTGGTTCTGCTACTACCTTGACTTCTTTACCATTAACGATTATAGCGTTATCCTTCCAATTGACGTCAGCATCTAAATTCCCAAGGACAGAGTCATATTTTAGGAGATGAGCTAGAGTCCTTGCATCCGTAAGGTCATTGATGCAAACAAATTGAACTTCAGGATCATCCATTAATCCCCTAAATACATTCCTTCCAATTCTTCCAAAACCGTTAATACCGACTTTTATTGTCATCTTAATATATCTGGTATTTTCTAAAGACCTGACTAGTTTATCAGACAGATCTCCACGGAGGCCCTAAATCCCCTGGCATCGCGCGTATATGAATAGACCAGGAGGCCTCTTTTAACCAGCCTTTCGCCCCTTTCAAATAAAGTTTGTTTTCCTTTGTTTGCGCGATCTTACCGAGAGTACTTTTTTCTCCCGTTATTAAGCCATTTTAGGCTACTACAAACTCTCACCTATGATTAAATATAATCCCGCTTGAGAGAATTTGTCTTTGTATGATACATGGAAATCTACTTTAATAGTATTCTCACATTATAACAAAAATCCTCCTCATCTTGCTGAAAAGATCACATTTTTTTATTCCTTAAATCTTCAGCAATACTTTGTAGCCTGCGAATTCGATAATTTACCCCTGACTTGGTAAGCGGAGGAGAATGCATCTCTGCCAATTCCCGCATGTTCATATAAGGATATTCCAAACGCAATCTAGCAGTTTCTTGCAAATTCTTGGGGAGTTCCTTGAATACAAGGTTTTCTTCGATTAGATGTATATCATTTATCTGCTCCATAGATGCGTATGCTGACTTACTCAAGTTGGCTGTTTCGCAGTTAACGAGACGATTTATCTGATTGCGTACGTCTTTAAGAACCCGCACGTTCTCAAAATCAAGAACAGCCTTATGAACTTGCATAACGGCTAAAAATTGAACTATCTCCTCAGCATCTTTCAGATAGAGGACCCATTTCCCTTTACGTTGCGATATCTTTAACCTTACATCATATTTCTCAAGGAGCTTCATTAATGCTTTAGTATATTCAAGGTCCTCTACAACTATCTCTAAATGATAATTCTTCTCAGGAGTGACAACAGAACCAGCTGCTACAAAGAGTGCACTTATATATGACCTACGACAGCAGTCAGAACTTAAGAGTTTTAGTGGAAGCCCTCTATTTAATCTTAAATCATCACCAATCGTGAGATATAAAGAACTTAATATACGCTTTACAATAGATTTCCCCGACACTTTGATTACATAAAGGTTACATTTCCTCAATCGCATTCGCTTATAGTAGCTAATCTCAGGATGAATATTAAAGGCATTCTTAAGTAAAGAAAATATTTTTCGTACCAATCCCGGGCTCTCGCTTCGAATCTGTAAAGATATACGTCTCTCTTCACCAGTAGTAATATGTATGCTTCCAATCACATGGATAAACGCGGATAACTCGGCCATCATGCAACATGCGTTCTCCGGAATCCTACGTGTAAGTTCATCCTTGATAGCACTTGAAAAAAGCATCTAACTCCCCACCATATATAAATTATTCTGTTATTATATATTGTTCCTCAAAAGAACCGTTCTTTATAATGCCATTGGAATTATTCCGTTTCTCAACGTTAAAAAGTTCCATTATGGCACGTCCTAATTTGACAGGATCATGTCTGGCAAAATCACCGTAGCTTAGGATCCTACTTGACATAGGATGAAATCCACTCTTTGCTATCCTGTCTATATCAGAGAGTACCGGCTCAGCCCCTTCCTTACGATATCTAGCTAACAATTTTGTAGGAATTGTTTCATCATTTACAAGAACATATTCAACTATACCAGATCCTGCATGTGCTATTAAAGCTTCAACATGCTGTGACGCTAAATAACCATCGGTCTCTCCTGGTTGAGTCATGACATTACATACATAAACTTTAAGACCCTTAGACCTTCTTATAGCATCAGGTATCCCACGAACAAGAAGATTCGGAAGAACACTTGTATATAGGCTACCTGGTCCCAAGACTATCAGATCTGCTTTCTCAATGGCTTCAATAGCTTCTTGTATTGGACTTACTTCTGATGGTTTTAAGTATACTCTCTTGATAGGGGCTTTAACCTCTGGTATAAGAGACTCGCCCTCCACTACTCTTCCATCCTCATACTCAGCGCAAAGTTTTACATTTGCAAGGGTAGCGGGAATAACCCTACCTCTCACTGCCAAAACCTTACTTGATTCCTTTATAGCTTCTTCAAAGTCACCTGTTATTGCCGACATTGTCGCTATAAAGAGGTTCCCAAAGCTATGGCCCGACAAGCCTGGCTGGTCAACAAATCTATGTTGAAAGAGCTTCTCCATTAATGGTTCTGTGTCAGCTAAAGCCACTAGACAGCTCCTGATATCTCCCGGAGGGAGAACGCCCCATTCAGCACGCAACTTACCAGAACTGCCTCCATCATCAGCAACAGTCACTATAGCTGTTATATTACTAGTATATGGTTTTAACCCTCTAAGCAAAGTTGAAAGACCCGTTCCACCACCAAGAGCAACTATCTTTGGTCCTTTCTCTAGTACGCACTTCTTGTGTACTATATCTACAAGTTTATCTTGAGTTCCAGGTGCTACTGCAGCTATGAGAGAACGCATTACCTGACGGATCCCAAATATTATAAGTGCTATACCTATAACCATGACTATTATCCCGTATATTAGAAGATCAACCCAACCCTGGCTTATACTAATTTTTTTAAGGGCGTTCATTACTAATTCTTCTGTTTTACTTAATATACCAAAGTTAATAGTTATAGCAAATCCAATAATAGCAAAAATAAAACCCAAACAAGCTAGCAAGAGCCATCGCTTTACTTTCATCCCAGGATAAAGCCATTTGTGAATCTGCATCAATCTCTCCCTGCCTTCCTATCCTCAATATCCCTATGATCAACAACGATCTTGAATCCTTTTCGTCTGAGAAAGTCACCGGTCTCATTCGCAATCGTTACTGATCTATGTCTACCTCCAGTGCAACCGATGGCGATAGATAGGTGTGCTCTCCCCTCTTTTTCATAGTTGGGCAGGAGGAACTCTATAAGGTCAAAGACCTTATTCAAAAAGTGACGCGTTATCGGCCATTTCATAACATAATCCCTGACTGCAGGGTCTTCTCCTGTAGACATCCTTAGGGATTCAACGTAGTGAGGGTTAGGCAAAAACCTTACATCCAATACCATATCAGCATCAAGGGGTATTCCATGCTTAAATCCAAAGGAGACCACAGTTATAGTGAACTTCTGACCATCATCATCTCCGTAACTGCTTTCTATTTCTTTCCGTAATTCCCTTACAGTCAAAGATGAAGTATCTATAATCTTTGTTGCTCTACCTCTTAATTCCTCTAAAATCTTCCGCTCTGCCTTTATCCCCTCAAGGATTCCTCCTTCTGACGAAAGGGGATGTTTTCTCCTTGTCTCCTTAAATCTGCGTACAAGTACATCGTCGGAGGCTTCAAGAAAGAGTATACTATAAGAGAAACCTATCTTCTCAATAGCCTCAAGTGCACTGAAGATAGAATTAAAAAATTCTCCACCCCTAATATCTATCACCAATGCTATTTTATTTATCTTCCCCGCTGATTGTGCACATAGTTCAACGAATTTTGGTATAAGAGCAGGAGGAAGGTTGTCCACACAAAAATAACCAAGATCTTCGAACCTTCGAACTACCTCTGTTTTACCAGCACCGGACAGACCAGTTATAACTATAAACTTCATTTGGACATCACCTCTCCTGTCTCTAGTCTACCACAAATTCCTCAAATGATCTATACCCAATCCCTTCATTTACTGCATTTATAATACTCTCTACTGCAAGTCCTGCTTCTTCTGCTAACTTTAACCCAGCTTCTAGAACACCAATATCCTCGGGGCAATGAGCATCGCTATTAATGACAAATTTAACCCCTTGTACCTTAGCTAGTTCTACATAGCCATGACCTGGATTATGACTAACATTTATTTCCATAGCAGTACGCCTCTGCACACATACCTCAGCAAGAGCAGCCGTATCTATTAAAGCTCCCCATCCAGGATGAGTTAATATGTGAATCCTATTATTATTAACCGCGTTTATTACAGCTTTGGTATTGAGTCCCATTAGGTATTCCCTAAAGCACTCCACTTTCAGGCTAATACCTGTCCACCTATTAATGCTATTGGGTAAAAAGAGACCTAGAGCGTCCTTTATCCTTTCAGTCTTAACCATAAGGTGCAATCCAGCCAAGACTATATCCATTTCTTTTAATATCTCATAGGGTACATCAAGCCTACCATCAAGCCCAATTATATTGGCCTCAACCCCTGCTAAGATCTTAATATCCTTATACTTTTTACGACACTCCTCTACCTCAGCCTTTATTTTAAGAAGAACCTCTGCATCGTCCACACCAATGCCAAAAAGATTCGCTGGACCATGTTCAGTAATGGCCACTACCTTAAGGCCTCTGTCTATAGCAGCCTTTACATTCTCTTCTACAGTGCCCTTCCCATGTCCATAACTTGTATGAGTATGTAAATCACCAAAGAGTTCCAAACTTTAAAGGTCCCACCTTCCTAGCGCGCTCACAGTAACCCGCGCTAAATTTCTCGTAAAGAAGGCTATTCAACGTTCTTGCTCTCCACAACTACAGCCTCGCCAGCTACATCTACACCAGCTAGGGTATCAGAGACAGGACAGCGGTCCTTTATCATTGTTATTAGCTTATTTATATTTTCACGAGGGGATGGAGATTCTATAAACATCTTATACCTTATCCCTTGATAGCCTGTTCTTACATTCGAACTTTTCCCTAGAAAACCATCAGGGTCCAGATCACCCTCAAGCTCTACATAAAAATCTCTTAATTCAACTTTACATGCCCTAGCAAAGGCTGCTGCACAAATACACATGCAACCTCCTAACGAAGAAAGGAGCGGTTCAATAGGGTTCACGGCTTTATCTGTTTCCCCCGAGTTCCTTAGGTTCATCAACAGCCACGGTAAAACCTCTTGTTCCACCTTCACAATAAAGTCCCTTTCCAGTCCATCTCATCTCAGCATTAAATGTTACTTTAGCCATTGCAAAGATCACCTCATCTTAAAATTTAATACCATACTACTAATTATTCTTTGATAGGCATCTAACTATTCAAAACCTTTGCTCTTGCTATAAATAACCTCACCTCTAGCAATAGTAAAAACTACATCTAAATTTTCATCTAGTATTACTATATCTCCGTCCATTCCAGGTTTTAAATCGCCCTTTTGGGCTTCAATGCCAATGGCCATAGCTGGATTGAGAGTCGCCATTCTGATGGCATCTTGGAGGGAAACTCCTACGAGCCTTATCATGTTCTTTACTGCTTTACTCATAGTCAAGGTACTTCCTGCAAGAGTTCCATCTTCTATACGACAGACTCCTTCATCTACTATAACTCTTTCACCCGCTAACGTATGAATACCGTCGGGAAGACCCATCCCTGATATGGCGTCAGTTACCAGGCATATGCCCTCGCGTCCTTTAACTTTAAAGAAGAGTTCCATCATCTTCGGATGAATGTGCACCCCATCAGCTATTAATTCCGCCATAACTGAAGGATGTAAAAGTGCTGCGCCTGCAAGCCCTGGCTCTCTATGATGTAAGCCACTCATACCATTGAATGTATGGGTTACATGGGAAACTCCCGCTTCGAAAGAATTGATGGCTTCTTCAAAAGTAGCATCTGAATGGCCTACTGAGATCCTTACACCCATAGATCTTACCATCTTGATAAAATCAATGGCACCTTCCACTTCTGGAGCCACTGTAATCAATTTAATAGTTCCTTTAGATGCCTCCCAGAATTCCTCAAATTCATGAATATCGGGAACGCGCACATCCTCTGCTCTTTGTGCGCCTCTCTTTTTAGGGTTAAGATAAGGTCCTTCTAAATTAATCCCTAAAACCTGAGCCCCGCCTGTCCCTTTCTCCATCCCTTGTAAAGTTGCATCTATCGCTGCAATGAACTCATCATGTGAAGCAGTTGCAGCACTTGGAAGAAACGCAGTGGTCCCACCTTTACTATGAACTTTAGCCATGGTGCATATTGCCTCATAAGAACCATCCATTACTTCAAGGCCACCCCCACCATGAACATGTAAATCTATGAATCCAGGGGCCACCCACATACCTTGTGCATCTATAACCTCAGCATGAAGCGACTCTATATCTCCACCTAAATCAGCTATAATACCTTTATTAATGAGAATGTCTCCTCTTTCTTCTGCTCCTTCCGGCCATATAAGTTTACCACCTTTTATAAGGATACTATCAGAACTAATCATAGCAGCGACTTTCCTTTCTTAATCAGATTTAGAACACTCCATGCATCCGCGATTCTTCCCAGTTATATTCAGCTTACGTCTTACTTCCATAAGCTTATCAACATCTTCATATGTGAGAAGTCTCTCCCCACCGAGTTCACGCGCTACCAGGCTAATCTTGGCAAAGTGCTCAAGGGTCTCCATCTTATAATACGCACTAAAGACATCTACTCCAACAGTCAATGCCCCATGGTTTGCCAGTAAAACCGCGTCACATGTAGGCAAAAACTCATTAATAGCCTCAGGTAACTCCATAGTAGACGGTGTTCCATATTTGGCAATAGGTATAGAACCTAGAGAAAGTACCACTTCAGGTAAGACACACTTCTCAAGTGGAATTCCTGCTACCGCAAACCCTGTAGCTGTAATTGGATGAGCATGAACTACAGCTCTGACATCACTACGCTGTTTATAGACTTCTATATGCATCTTTATTTCAGAAGAAGGCTTGAGATTTCCCGATATTCTTTGACCATCCATATTCACCTTTACAAGCATATCTGGGGTTAGAAAACCTTTACTAACTCCTGTAGGCGTAGTTATAATCTCATCATCTCCAACCCTTACACTGATGTTTCCGTCATTCGCTGCTACAAATCCGTTCATGTAAATACGACGTCCTACCTCTACAATATCATCCATTACCTTATGTTCATTCTCCACATTAAATATACTCCCTTCTACTACCTACTCTTATATATTTTCTCAAAGAGCCTATTACAATAAAGATAATCCCATTAACAATAATACGCCATAAGAATATTATTTCCTGCATGAAAGGTCCAGATTTATGTGTAGAGGACATTTAGGATTATATTACTAACCCCTGGCACGATCAAAAAGAGGAGTCCCTCTAGAGAAACTCCTCTTTTCCATGGCTATTATGGTTTTTATCTAAAACTCATAACTCATACCAGCAGATAACCAATTAGATTTGTCTGTATCCCTATAATACTGACCATATACAGACATGTCATTATCTAAAACTTTTTGAACTTTAGCGCCGAATCGTCCCGATTTACTGTCTATTTCGATGAGATAATCACCACTGACAATTATTCCATTAGAAAAGTCTTTTTCTGCCTTAGCATATAGCGTATTAGATACTGAATCAGAGGTGTTAAGTTCAAAATTACCTGTTAGCCTTAGATCAGGCATAGCTTCGTATGCTATTTCATTGCTAATCTCGACATTATCGATAGCAAAATCTTTGTCAATAACGCTTTCTATATACCCAGCATATGCAATTCTCTCATTAATAGGATATTCTATTCCAGCAGTTATAGTATGGGTTAAATTATCTAAATTATCAGGAGTATCACTTACTATCATAGCCCTTACGGTTTTTTCGTCATCTATATTATATGTTAAGCCATTTTGAACCTGCTTAGTGATACGCTTATTGTCAATATCAAAAGCCAATACTAAATTATTATGTAATACTAAATTAGGATTAATACTTTTATCTGTCAGAACAGAAAGAAATGGGAGTGATGAATTAGAACTATTCCTATACCCAACTTTGCCAGATACTACCCAACCGTTTTCATTGATGAACCTATGCTTAAAGTCAAGTATAATACTATTAGTATCAAGCGCTTTATTGTAAAAATACTCACCGAAAATTTCGCTATCTTCATATAAGCCATATTGAGCACTAAAACGATGTAAGGCAGAGTCAGTATGACTTTCACCATCATAAAAACTAAAAAGCCCATCAGCATCGTACTTAAACTCACTGTGCCCAGGCCTATTTACTATGTTAGGCATGAATCTGCTCGTGGCCATATTTTCGATCTTCTCAGACGCAGTTAAAAAAAGGCCAGAAGCAGAGACTCCTAAAGAAAAGACCATTATCATTACTAATGTTAAAACTAAAACTCTCTTATTCATATTATTTCCCCCTATAGTTTCTCCATGAAACTCTATTAGGCTCAAACCCATAACTCAAAACTGTTGGGCATATAAGACCCAATTCTTTAATGGATCATCCCTTATCGTATTATATATTATATTTGTCAGAGAATCAAGAATTAAACAAGTTTACTTGGAATAAATGTTAGAAAATTTTTTCTTTAAACACCTCTTCCCTATACATGATAATTATGTTACAATTGAAGGTAAATTAGGAAAGGAGCACAACTTGGTGAATCTCTTTAAAGTCATTCCTGATAATTTCTTTACAGTATTGGCTAGCCCTTTAAAGAATATATACTCTGATATTATCTTCCTAATCTATCAGCAACATCTCCTCATAAACTTTGGCCTCAAAAGAGAGATCACAATAGATGTGATAACCTCATATTTAGAAGACCAAGTCAAATATGAGAACTTTACAAAAGCCTTAGATGATGAGATCTGGGATGAATCCATGGATTCTCTCTCTGAAGTTAAGGATCGGGCAAACTTTATACTAAGGAAGTTAGAGAAAACAGGATGGCTTACTATAGAAACCTATAGTAATTATGAACAATACGTTAATCTAACTGATCATGCTATTAAAATTATAGATACCCTGGACAAGATTAAAGAGAATTACCAGGCTGAGTACCAAGGTTATGTGTATGCTACCTATACCCTACTTTACTCAAATGAGGCTGAAAGGCAAAGGCATATAGCTCTTGAGAAGGTATATGAACAGACAGAAGAATTAATACGTGGGCTAAAATCTTTACACCACAATATAAAAAGATTTATTGAAAGGGTCTTAAATGAGAAAAAGCCCGAAGATATATTAAAACTCCACTTTTACGATTATAAACAAGAGATAATAGATAAAAGTTATCATCGATTAAAGACCTCTGACAACGTCTCAAAGTATAGACCCATGATTATTTCAAAGATCGACGAATGGTACAATAACGAAGACGTTGTCTTAAATATAAGTATGGCTGAAGTAAAACAGGATAGGTATGGCGATCTAGATAAAGCAAAAGAAGTTACGTATGCCCGCTTGGATTTTGTAAGACAAGCCTATTTAAACCTAGATCAGCTCCTTGAAGAGATAGATCGTAAGAATACTCGGTATGCTAATGCCTCGTTTATGCAGCTGAAATACATCTTAAATAGCAATAAAAATACAGAAGGACAACTCTTGGAGATTTTAAAGTATGGTGCTGGACTTTTAAAGGAAGAAGAATATAGAAAAGACGACCCTCTTCCAGAGGAACTTGAGAAGCTCTTTACATTATATTCACAGGACTTTATAGAGACAGAATCTCTCTATAAGCCACGGCAGCTAAGCAAAGACCATAATCCAGAAGAACTTCAAAGCCTAGGTGTGATAGAAGACGAACTTAGAGAGAAACGAATTATAGAATTACAAGAGCATCTAGCACAAAAGATGACTCGCAAAAAGATCAATGAATTTGTCCTTAAAAAATTAGGTGTTCGAAATCATCTAAGAGCTTCAGAGATGGGCATAAATGATATTGAAGATTTTATAAGACTCATATACATAGCTGCCTACTCAAAATCTAAACAAGTAGATTACTCAGTAGACTTCATAGGCGAACGGGTAAAATCAGAAGAAGGCTCCTTTGAATTTAAAGATATTCTAATTAAAAAGAGAGGTTACATGTGAGGCTATGACTATAAATTTTACTAATGAAAGTCATCAATCAGATATAGCAGTTAGTCTATTATCTCTATATGATTCCTTATCAGCATCTGATAAGGCTGATTTCACTAGGATAGTAAATCGGCTTCTATCAGTGACATTCATCACTAAAAAGAGGGAGGATGCGAGAAGAGATTATTATTTCATTGAACGCCATGAGGCCCTCATAAGGCAATATATAAAATTAGCTGGATGGGATCTTATCTCAGATAAGGGTTACGAAGTTTACCAGGTCATAAATACATATGGATATAACCGTCTTAGACTCAAATTACATGAGAGCATTATAATACTCTTATTCCGTCTCTGTTATGAAGAGAAGCGCAGAGAGCTTACTCTCTCAGATAATGTGGTCATTCGAATACAAGAGCTCCAGGAGAAGTACGCTGCTCTAAAGATCCGACAGCAGCCTATAGATAAGACAAGCCTTAGGGATACTATAAACCTCCTTAAGGGCTTCAATATCGTGGATACTTTAGATAGGAACGTTGTGGACCCTGATTGCAGAATAATCATATATCCGTCTATCCTCTTTGCTGTAAAGGTGGATGATATAAAGAGCATCTATGATAAACTCCAAACCTATAGCGATGAGAAGAAAATCTCTTCTGAGGAGGGAGAAGCCTATGAAGGAGCTAACTAAGATCAAATTAGTGAACTGGCATTACTTTACAAATGAAGAGATAGAGATAAAAGGCAGTACATTGATTACAGGTGATAATGGCTCTGGCAAATCTACTATCTTAGATGCAATCCAATATATCCTTGTAGCTGATTTACGTAATGTAAAGTTCAATGTCTCCGCACATGATGAAACGAAACGAAGTCTTATAGGTTATCTGAGGTGTAAGACAGGTGTTGATACTGAAGGTGGAGGCCAAAAGTTCTTACGCTCTGGCGATATAACATCATATGTTGCCCTTGAATTTTATGATAATGTAGCTGATGAATATTTCACAGTTGGTGCTGTCATTGATTCCTATAGAGATAATATCACATATAAGACTAACTTCTTCAAGCTTGAGAGGACGAATATATCAGATGATCTTTTCTTTCATGGGAATACGCCGAGAAATATAAAAGAATTCCGTCAATTTATAAAGACACGTCAAGGAGCCACAGTCTATCCTACTAATGAACAATATAGAGAAGATATACTAGTAAAGATGGGTTCTTTGAGCGAACGCTTCTTTTCCCTCTTTGTGAAGGCCATCTCCTTTAAACCAATTATAGATATACGTGACTTCGTATACTCATACGTATTAGACGAACGTAATGTAAATATAGACACAATGAGAGAAAACTTTGAACGGTACAATCACTTTCTTAACCTGGTAAAACAGACAAAAGAAAAGCTCCTATCCCTTGAAGAGATTAAAGGGAAATACGGAGAGCTTCAGCGGGAGATGGAACGGGCAATCACCCATGATTATCTTATCAAACGTGCTAAACTTGAGTATACAAAAGAATTATTAGAGGGAACTCTTAAAAGTCAAAGTGATATGGAGGCAAACCTTCAGATAGCAGAAGAAGAGCTAGTTATATTCCAGGGTAAAGGTGACCAACTAGATGAAGAATACATGTCATATCGTGAGGCCCTTGCCTCTGATACCACTTATCAAATGATCCGTGACTTACAGAATGTAATTAATCAGTTAAACCAGGAGAAAAACTCTTTGGAAAGAGAATCAAGAGACTTTGCTATGTTGGTAACGGAAGAACTAAAATCAATTGACGAATTCCTCTCTCTAACCAAAGAAGAAAACTACTTAACCCTAAAAGATAGAGCATGTCTCTTAGACCTCTCTGAGTTCCTTCGGGCTTCAATTAAAGAAGGAACCGGTCAGGAGGACCTCCCAGTTCTTCACCACCTCCTAAATAGCGTAAAAGAAATCTTCACCCAGGTCTCAAATGATTTTAATCAACGAATTTGGCAGGTAAAGAATGATATAAAAAAGATAGAAGAGAAAGAGTCTGAGCTAAAACGTGACTTGGCAAAACTCAAAAATAACGAACTTGTCTATGATGAAAAGGTCATTAGTCTCCGTGACCTTATTAGTGATAAGATGAAAGAAGAAGGTATTAATCTAAGACCTGCTATTCTCTGCGAGCTCTTAGAGATCCGAAATGAAGAATGGCAAAATGCAGTAGAAGGGTTCCTCAATACCCAGCGTTTTGACTTAATCGTAGAACCAGAGTACTTTGATAGGGCTTTAAGCATCTATGAACGGTATAAACGAGACCGAGGTATATATGGAGTAGGACTCGTGAACACAGGTAAGGTTATGGGATACAAAAATAGAAGAGATAAAAATTCTTTAGCAGAAGAAGTGATCTCTAAAAACCCTTATGCCACAGCCTATATAAATCAATTAATGGGAACACTTATTAAGTGCCAGAGTGAACAGGAACTTAAGAGATATCCTCGTTCTATAACTAAGACCTGTATGACATATATAAACAATACTGCTCGGCAGATTAATTTTAAGGTCTATGAGACGCCATATATAGGAGCTAAAGCCCTTATTCAGCAAATAGCGAAGAAAGAAGAGGAATTAGCGGAACTAAGTAAAGAAAAAATAAAGCTCATCTCTGAACTAAAGGAAATCACCTCTATAAATCGATGTACTCTAGGCAAAGAAGAACGTTATTACCGTATAAGAGAACGATTCACTGCACCAGAAGAACTTAAAGAGGTTACAGAGACCTTACGTGAAAAAATGGAAGAACTTAAAGCAGTAGATACATCTGGCATAGACCTAATTCGAAGCCAGATGGAATCTCTCAAGAAAAATATTGATGAAAACAAAGATAAGATATCTCAGCTTAATAAAGCCCAGGGACAATTAGAGGCCCAGATAAATTCCTGTAAAACACAGATCTATAAGATAAAAATAGACCTTAATAATGTACAGGAGGATTACAACAATTTTATATCCTATCATATGGATAAAGCAGACGAGCTAGACAACAGGTACAATAAGGAATATAACGAAAAAGGCAAAGATAAAGAGCGTACGCCCACTGAAGTCATTATGGAGGTCTTCACCACCTCTCGTAAGAGCATTGATACCCTTATTGCCAAGAAACGTGAAGAGCTTACAGTATTGAGAATGAACTATAACACAGAGTACCAGTTTGGTGGCGGGATCGATGGCCCAGATATCACTGACTTTGAAGAGGAATATGTAAAACTCATTGAAAGCAAATTACCAGAATATGAAGGAAAGATAGAGATAGCAAAGGGTGAAGCTGAAGAAGAATTTAAAGAACATTTTGTATATAAGCTTAAAGAGAATATCGAAACAGCTAGGAATGAATTTCGTATACTCAATGATGCGTTAAAGGATATAGAATTTGGAGAGGATAGGTATCAATTTATAATTGAACCTAATCCTGCGCATAGGAAATTCTATGATATGATAATGGACTCTCACCTCTTTGAGGGTTCTCTCTTTGACGTAGTCTTCCAGGAGAAACATCAAGAAGCCATGGATGAGCTCTTTAACAAAATAGTGAGCCAACGCCAAGAATATATACAAACAACTTTACAGGAATATACTGACTATAGAACATTCTTAGATTATGATATAAAGATAACGAATAGAGCAGGAGAAACCTCTACCTTCTCTAAGGTCTGTCGCGAGAAATCTGGTGGCGAGACTCAGACACCATACTATGTGGCAATCGTTGCTTCGTTTATGCAACTATATAGGGTAAAAACGAACCAGCGCTCCATGAGACTCATAATCTTCGACGAGGCTTTTAACCGTATGGACTCTGATAGAATAGAAAAGAGCCTGAAGTTCATGAGCAACCTGGGTTTACAATTTATAATCGCTGCTCCCACCGATAGATGCGAATATATTACTCCTTACATAACTACCACACAGTTAGTCTTTAGAGATGGTATACATAGCTGGATTGAAGATTATAAACGCCTTGTTTCGTAAGGTATAAAAAGGAGGTATAAGAGGAGTCCCTCTTTTACAATCTATGGATTATGACATATATATTCTCAATAGGCTAATAGATAAATACGAGAGGAGTAACCTCTATAAAGGTACCAATAGAATAAGGCGTAACCTGTATCTTCATTTCAATCCTCATGAGATAAGTGATTACTTTATAGATGAAACATCCAGATATAAACAGGAGATTAATGGAGCATGCATGGCCCTTGAAAGAGCCAGTTTTATATATATCCATTGGGTAAAGTTTGAAAAAGGAAATTTGATAGATAAAGTTCGTCTGAACCTTGATAACCTAGAGTCCATATACGCATATCTAAAGCGAAAGCCAAAAAGAGAAAGAGAAAGTCGGCTTCAAGATATGATATGTAAATATGCGGAGGAATTCAAAGAATTAGAAATTGGCAATGGTGTAACCCAATCTTTTAAGTGGATAAATGATTTTTATTCATATATAAATACCCGACTTTCACAACATGTGAGTGTAAAAGAGTATATAGATATAGAGGATATGAGCAAGACTGAAGATATCTTTAAGGCCCTAAATACCCTGGCTCTTCTAGAAAATGAAGTGCCTAAACGGATATTTAGCATTAAGGCATTGGGCAGTAGTAAAGCTTTTGATGGAGTTGAATCTAAAATTACGAAGATAATTAGAACCTTCTCTCCTGAGGTTACTTTACAAGATAATGATGAGATCCTAGCCGAACTAGGTATTGTAAAAAATCCCCAATATCTACTGGTGAGTGGTGATATAGAACTCTGTATAGGAGGCGAAAGGATAGCATTGAAGCACTTCACTCCTGATCTAGGCTTAGCACCTGAGACTGTAGCGACCTTAGAATTTGTATCTGTTAAAGGTGGTCCCATTATAACTATAGAAAACCTCACCTCATACCACCAATTTATAAGGAATACGAAAGGGAACTGGATCGTTATATATTTAGGTGGCTATCATAATACTTGGAGACGTCAGTTTTTAAATAAGCTCAAAGTATTTTTAGGAGAAGAGATCCCTTTCTATCATTGGGGTGATATAGATTATGGTGGGTTCACTATTTATCGACATCTAAATGCTAAATGTCATTTACATGCTAAACCATATTTAATGGATTGTGAGACGCTGCAGAGATATGAGAAGTACGCGCTGCCAATAAAGAACAAAGCTTATAAAAAGAAATTACAAGAGCTCTTAAAAGATCCAGAGTATGCCGTCTTTCATGACACCATTGAATATATGTTATATAAAGGGATTAGGTTAGAACAAGAGTGCATTGAGGTCTCTGAAAATGATATTTAACTAAAAGATATACTTTCATTTAAGACAAATTTGTGGTATCCTTTAATATAATGGATATTGAAATAGACAAAGAGCTCATTCGTATGCTTATAAAAAGATGGAGGTTAGTTTAATGGCTATAAAAGTTGTAACTGACAGCACCTCGTATATACCCTTGGAATTGAGAAATAGATACGACATTTCTGTTGTCTCCTTAGGGGTGAACTTTGGTTCAGAAAATTATGATGAAGAAGATATCGACAATGAAACCTTTTATGATAAGCTAAAAAAATATAAAGAACTACCAAAATCATCACAGCCGGCCCCACTAGGACTATATAATCTTTTTGAAGAGCTTGTTTCACAAGGACATTCGGTAGTAGGTATTTTTCTCTCGTCTGAAATGAGCGGAACATATTCAAACGCCATGATAGCTAAAGAGATGATCTTAAAGAGATACCCTAATGCTACTATAGAGATTATAGATTCTCGCTCGAATTGTATGGAGCTGGGTTTTCCAGTAATTGCTGCTGCAAAAGCTGCTCATGAGGGGAAACTATTCGAACAGATCCTGTCCATAGCCAATGATATTATTAGTAAAAGTCGATTTCTTTTTGTACCTCAGACCCTTGAATATTTACAAAAAGGAGGACGAATAGGAGGAGCAGCTGCATTCTTAGGTTCTATACTGAAAATCAAACCAATTCTAACTGTTGTTGATGGGAAAACCGCTGTTTTTGGTAAAGTAAGAACTCTAAGTCGTGCGGTTACAACGATAATAGATACCTTCCTTAAAGACGCAAAAGAGAAAGGCCTTGGTGAAGTAGTGGTTCACCACATTAATTGCATGGCTGAAGGTATGAAATTAGCTGAAAGAATTGAAGAGAGTCTAAAAATATCCGTCCCTGTTTATCCTATCGGTCCAGTAATAGGTTTACACGTTGGTCCTGGTGCCCTGGGAGTTGCGTACTATACAAAAAATTAGCACCCACTCCAATAACTATAGAAATTTTATGGTGTAGGGAATTGGGAGCCCATGACTTCCCCCCTACACCTATTTTCTTATCTAAAATCAGTCGGCTCCTTTGCTTTATTCTGTAGCTGTGCTATTATAGCATTTCTGTCAATTTTACTTGAGGAGTGCATGTAAGCCTGTTGTACACCTATAGCATAGAAAACCAGATCAATTGGTTCAAAGGTAACTTTAAGTAACTCATACATTGTTTTTATATCTAAACTACGTAACAACATAAAAAACGGAATCCCTTCTATCCGTGATACCCAAATAGCAATAACAAGTAGGTTCCCGAAGGCTATACCAATAAGTGTCATAACTGCTCCAATGATTCTAAAATACATATCAATGCTCTTACCTAGCTTACGAACACCAAACCCTACGAGATACCCTACTCCAATAGCGACAATACCTAGTTGGGACTCTGTAATAACCGTGATAACGGCCCATAGACCTGCACCAATTAGCGCCCCCAGCGCTCCACCAATAATACCACCAAACAGGTTCTGTTCATATCTCATACTTTGAACGATTAGATCTGTTTCCCTGCTCTCTTGAGTATATTCGTACTCTGATACTAGTTGTCCTTCGTCATTGGGGTTTTCTGCATTGTCCATGCCCATCCTCCTCAAAAGTTATGTCCTTCACCATTAAGTGCATTCTATTGGAAGATCATGTTACCTTGATTACATTATTCTGCAGTTTTATGAATATTCCTCCCATAGTTCCATATGCTTTTACAGTAATATACAGGTCACCAAAATTATCTAACCATGCGGAAAGCCCCCTTAACAAACGAGGGGGCTTTTACTGAATCTAAATCAAAAACTGCCTTTTAAAGATAGTATTCTTATGCTTTTGAAATAGCAGAGTCATTCATATAGACTTTTTGAACAGCTTCAATGGCCTTTAACCCATCAATTATATTCACAGAGGGTTTACGACCTTCTCTTATGCATTCTAAGAATTCTTTTATCTCCGCAGCAAAACGATCTGGCCCTTCGTGGTAAAGTACCTTCCATTGAGGCTCTTCTCTAGTTGATATCTTTAGTTCATTTGTAACGTAATCATATATGCAAGTACCCTCACTACCATAGATCTCAACTATAGCGGCACCCCGTGGTGTTGCCCAACTTGCTGAGATAGTACCTATAGCACCGCTAGTAGAGCGCAGCAGCATTGATGCTGTATTTTCAACCTCAACCCCTGAAATGGATATGGTTCCAAAACCTGATACATCTGAGATATCACCTACTAGGTATCTAAAGATATCTATAGAGTGTATAGATGTATCTATTATACTACCACCGCCACCTATTTCTTTAGAAGAGAACCACTTTGATGCCAGGTCCTTCATCTCTCCAGAAAATTGATTATGAAAAAGCTCTACTCTTCCTAGCTTACCGGAATCTATAAGTTTCTTCATCTCAATTATCGGTGGATGGAATCTATGACAAAAGCCTACCATAAATATAGCGTTGGAATCCATGAGAGCTTCTAAGATCTTATAGCCTTCTTCCATATTTCTAACTAGAGGCTTCTCACATATCACATTGATGTTACGCTTTAACGCTTCTATACTTATAGGTGCATGCGCTATAGGTGGTACGCATATGCTTACACCATCTAGGTCCTGAGCATCAAACATTTCTTCAGCACTACCGTACCAAGAAACATCCAGCTTCTCACCTAATGCCTTTGCACGCTCCTTATCGTTATCTGCTACTGTACTTACTTTGACTCCATTGGCTTCATATGCTGCAAGATGGCGAAGTCCAATACCGCCACAGCCTACAATACCTATCTTGGCCACAAAAGCTCCTCCTCTTATCCGTTATATTAACCCCTTAGCAAACTTTACAGACTCCTCTGTTCCGAGGAATGGATCTTCTGGTCCCTCGAATTCTATAGAGAGCCATCCCTCGTAGCCATTCCCCTTCAATACACTTGAAATCTTTTTGAGATCAACAGCACCTTTTCCACCAATGCAAGCTTTATATGCCTTACCTTCGAGAGACCTATATATCCTACCACCTGATGCATCCTTAGATACTGGTACAAAATCTTTAAAGTGAACATGGAAGACTTTATCTTTTACAATATCTATTGCCTTGCTTGGATCCTCATCAACTAAAAGAAAATTACCTGTATCAAAGGTTAATCCTAGATTAGGAGAGTCGACCTTCTCCATTATCTCTATGAGTTGATGACTCTTGCCTGCAAAGAGGCCATGATTCTCAATACCTAGTTTAATGCCCTTGTCTTTAGCATACGGAGTACATTCTTTAAAAGATTCTACTATCCATTTTGTAGATTTTTTAATGAACTCAGGGTCTTTATTAGATGAATCACCACAGAAAACTCTGACTGTAGGAGCTCCAAGTTTTGCTGCTACATCTATACATTCTTTAACATGTTCGATCTGAGACTGCCTAACCTTAATATCTGGATTTACAAAGTTATTACCTGCATCATAAGCACTGACCTTAAGCCCTAACTCACTAAGTAACTCTTGTGTCTCGTCTATTTCTCTTTCCAAATCAGAACCCCAATACATCCAGAGGAGTTCAACAGCATCTACGCCCTGTTCCTTAGCAAATCTAATAAATCCTGGCAGATCCACCTTTTTATCTCTTACAGCAGGATTTAAACTGTACATACTTATACTTAACTTCATTTTGTTTCCTCCAATCTTTTTAAAGATTCTTTTATATAGTAAAGATTTTACATATATTATATAACATTATTTATATTCTACATACGTTTATGAATTCCTGCCTAAAATAAAATTTTTATGAATCTTTATTTCAAAGCATTAGAAAGGTTAGAGGAGTTACTATTAAAAACCATAGTAGGATACAGTCCTAAGAATTTATAGTTTATGTTATGGGTAATAAAAGGTTCAATAGTATCGTTCTTTTTTCTATAATCAACTTTATGGCGAACGTACTATTGAACCTTATTGTAGAATAGTTGTTTTATTCTGAATTGTGAGATTTGCTTAGTCAAGAAAAACAAAGTATTTTGTTATAGTTCTATTTAGCCTTCACCAAAACATTTACGAATAAATGGCCAAGACCCTGCCTTGTAATAGCGATGACACATAGAGGTCTTGGAGCTATTAAACCAGCTACCTCGTACATCTCGGCTAACCTTAAGATACCAGGTACATAATTATAGTCGCAGTGACGGATAGTACCTATACTCCCCTCAAAGGTACAAAAATAGCAACTGGGAACTGCAACAGAGATACTCTCATCACATGCTGCAGCAAATAGAGACACAGTACCCACATTTGAATTCCCTGTAATGGCTATTCTCTCTTTATCAATAGGTAAATTATCTGTAGCCCAGTCAATATTCCTTCTGCAAAGAGTTCTTTTATCCCTCATAGACCCTATAATCAACATCTGGAAAAAGATTATCCCTCTCCTCTATTTCAGCGAGTTCCTCTATGAAAGCTCCATGGAACTCCTGATTTTCCACTGCTTCTATGAGACGATTAAAGCGCCTCTTGTGTTCCATAAAACGCCCAGAAGCATATTCTGCTGCTTGTTTCGTGGTTACGAGAAAAGGCCAGTCGCTGCTCTGTAAAAGCATTAATTCCCTCGATGCTTGGTTAAGGGCTCTTTCAGCTAGAGAATCGACCTCTGTGTCTTTAAACCTCTCTACTATATCTTTCATTCTCTTAGATTCTATTTGGAGGTCTGACCACATCCACTTGGTGTCTCCGTTTTCCCATATGTAATGTTTACCACCTAAGCCCCATGAACTTTCCGGAAGACTTATAACCTCATCAGGTGCATATAGTCTCAAATATTCAGAACCAGTAGTCATTCTTATGCGCGGATTACGCGCCATCTTCTCTAGGACTTGGCCAAGCCAGTCTATTCCTTCGAACCACCAGTGACCAAAGAGCTCAACATCATAAGGAGCCACAAGGATACCTGGTTTCCCACTCTCTTCATTAAATTCAGTCAAGAGTTCATCTACAAGATGTACAAAGTGGTCGGATTGTTCTTTTGCCTTATCCAAAGCTCTCCCGCGATCATATAATTCTTTTCCATCTAAATCTGTAAGCTTGCTAGTTACTCTCCAATAATGAAAGCCTGATACAGAGTCACGCTTATGGAACTCCCTATAACTCCCGTCTCCTGGATAACCCCACTCTGCAGACCATACTTGTAAGCCTGTTCTCTCATTTCGTCCAAAGACAGATATTTTCCCTGGTACCAGATAGTAAGGCCTATATGTTGTTTTATTTAGCCGTTCTCCAAAATCTTCAACCGGAGGAGAAATCGATTTATTTCCATCACCATATAATCCTACTCCCTTACCACCTTGGATACTATGGGTATCTACAAAAAAGTACTCTATACCTAGCTTCTCCATTAAATCTTCTAAATCTCCCCCATCTGGTCTATAACCACACTCTGGAAGCCATATTCCACGTGGACGCCTACGGAAATGCCTTTCATAAGTATCCACTCCCACCTTCATTTGAGCATATATTGAAGGCGTATCCATTAAAGGTAAGTATCCATGTGTGGCAACACTAGCTATTATCTCTAAAACCCCATCATCTTGAAGACGACGGAAGGCTCCAACAAGATCCTTATTAAACTTCTCTTGGAACGTCTCGAGTATAGAGACATAGTACTCCTCATAAAAAGAGGCTAAATCCTTTAACATGCCATCATTACATGATTCAAATCTCTTCACGTCCTCACGAGCTAGCCTGATACGGCTCTGAGCATACTCCTGAAAACGTTCTATCATGTATTCATCTGAGAGCTGTTCCAAGAGCACAGGTGTGAAACCCATAGTTAACTTGTAATCTTTCTCTGAATCACGTAACTCATATAAAAGATTAAGAAGAGGGATATATGTCTCTGCCATAGCCTCTAGAACCCACTCTTCTCCAAAAGGCCAGACTCCTGCCTTTCTACAATAAGGTATATGTCCGTGAAGGACAAAAGAAAAGAAACCCCTTTCATTTTTGGCCACTCTATCATCTCTCCTTTAGTAAATATCATGTCAAATATGTATTATTCACTTAATTCACACATTTATTCTAAAAGGCAACCATGAAATTCATTTTAAGAAGAGATTATAATAACAGTATATTCCCGCGTCAGTTGTGCAATATTAAAGAGAGGAAGTCATGAATGTTTTCGTATATATTAAAAAGTCCTATAAAAAAACATTTCCTTATGAGAAATGTTCTAAGGAAAGCTTTGGTCTTTAAATATTTTTTGTTTATAAGGTAATTATAAGAATAGATTCAACCAATAGCCGCTTAAATAACTTCTATGGTTTATTATGTTTGAATCATTTTCGTATCATCAAGGGAGGGATATATCCTCATGCCTATAGAGTCCAATAAATGTACCTTCTTCGCATCCACCCAGGCTAAAGGTGAGAAAGATAAGGGAGAAGCCCATATGAGAATTGATATAGGGTCTAAACCTCATAATCCTATCTTAAAGGAAGCAAAGGGTGAAGAGGGTGAATTAGATGTTCTAACTATGAAAGAACAATTAACCGATCCTACTGTGGGAGGAAGAGAAATTTTTCATGAAGAATTACAAAAAGCCGCAGTAGAATCCTACATTGCCTATATGATCCCTGAAGACTATCATCTCCCCGAGAGATACGGTGATGATAGACTAATCATTCAAGTAAGGGATCCATATTGGCTCCATGCATATTGGGAAATTACTGATAACCTAAAGGAGGCGATAAAGGAAAGAATAGGCCATAAAACCTTTTCTCGCTCTTATCCTATATTACGCATCTACGATGTTACTGAGCATGATATAACTGAAAATAAAAGACCAGACTACTTCGACTTAAGGATAAATGAAGAAGCCGATAGCTGGTATATAAATGTCTGGAAACCTGATCGTGCATACAGAGTTGATCTTGGTCTTCTCACTGAGAATAAAGACTTCATTCTTATGGTACGTTCTAATAAGGTTCGTACTCCAAGAGATGGTTTCTCTGATGTAATTGATGAAGAGTGGATGATAATAGAAGACGAATATCGTAAACTCTATCGCCTTGCTATAGGATATGGCATTGGCGATAGTTCACTGGAGATCGTAGAATCTATGTTAGAACGACATAGGAGAGAGATGGGTTCAGGTGCTATACCAAGCATTTCAAGCCCAATAAAATGGCAAGGTGGCGCCGAAGCAAAACGTCCCTTTTGGCTGACTGTTCAGACAGAGCTTATCGTATACGGGGCCACCGAACCTGATGCAAAAGTAATGATCCAAGGCGATCCTATTCAGCTCAGACCTGACGGGACCTTTACCTTACGTTTTGCACTCCCAGACGGGCAAGAGGTGATACCTATAAAAGCTACATCTTCTGATGGAAAAGATGAGATCACCATAACCCCTGTAGTGGAACGTCGAACTATCAAGTGAAAAATTTGCAACTAGAGGAGGAACTCTTTATAATGAAGGAACAAGGATACTTAGCATTGGTGCTACATGCACATTTACCTTATATAAGACATCCAGAACATGAAAACTTTTTAGAAGAAAGTTGGTTATATGAAGCTATAACAGAAACATATATCCCTCTCATACGGATCTTTGAGAAGTTGGCTGAGGAAGGAATTGAATATTCCATAACCATGTCCCTTACGCCACCTCTGGTAGCTATGTTAACTGATCCCCTTCTTCAAGAACGTTATGTACGCCATATAGAAAAATTAATAGAACTAGCTGCCAAGGAAGTGGAAAGAACTAAGTGGATACCGTCTTTACATCCTGTAGCTCTCATGTATCAACAGAGGTTCAATGAAGCACGGTATATCTTCGTTGATAAATATAAAAAAAATATAGTAACCGCTTTTAAAGATCTCCAAGATGCAGGATTCTTAGAGATAATAACCTGTCCTGCTACTCATGGCTATTTGCCATTAATGGACATTTGTCCAGAGGCTGTCAGGGCTCAAATTAAAATAGGTGTAAATTCATATATACAGAACTTCGGGAAAAGACCACGAGGAATCTGGTTATCTGAATGTGGGTATCACCCTGGTCATGACGTCTTCCTAAAGGAGTCAGGTTTAAGGTATTTCTTTACTGATACCCATGGAATCCTAAATGCTTCGCCAAGACCCAAATATGGGGTCTTTGCTCCTATTTATTGTGAATCAGGGGTAGGGGCATTTGGTAGAGATACAGACTCATCTAAACAGGTTTGGAGCGCACGGGAAGGTTACCCTGGGGACTATGATTACAGAGAATTTTATAGGGACATAGGATTTGATCTAGAATGGGACTATGTACATCCATATATGAACGCTAATAATATACGAACTTTCACAGGGATAAAATACTATAGAATTACTGGACCTACAACCGATAAAGAACCATACATACCAGAACGCGCTAGAGAAAAGGCAGCAATACACGCAGGAAACTTCATGTTCAACAGAGAAAAGCAGATTGAATATTTAAACACTTTAATGGATCGGAAGCCCTTAATAGTTGCTCCCTACGATGCTGAACTCTTTGGGCACTGGTGGTTTGAAGGTCCAGATTGGTTAGATTTCCTTATACGAAAGATATACTATGATCAGGATAAAATTAAACTAATTACGCCAAGCCAATACCTAGAGCTCTATCCTAAAAATCAAGTCTGTACCCCTTCGATGTCAAGCTGGGGCTATAAGGGATACAATGAGGTATGGCTAGAAGGAAGTAACGATTGGATCTATCGTCACCTCCATAAAGCAGCTGAACGTATGGTAGAACTAGCAAATACCTTCCCTAATGCTAATGGGACCATGAAACGCGCTTTAAATCAAGCAGCGCGGGAAGTGCTTCTCGCACAGAGCAGTGACTGGGCCTTTATTATGAAGACAGACACAGTGGTACCTTATGCAGTAAAACGCACTAAAGAACATATAAGTAAATTTAATAGTCTCTACGAAAGCATTAAGACAAATAACATAGATGAAGGATGGTTAAGTTCTATTGAGAGTCGGGATAATATCTTCTCGGAAATAGATTATAAAGTATATAGCAATGCATAACTCCCTTTAATCCCAATAACCCAAGGCAAAAGAGAATACTCTGGAGTATTCTCTTTTGCTCTATTTCCATTCTACTTTAAATTCACCTGAATAATCAGAGAGCAACTTTATCTCTTTCTCTTTTATATTATATTCTATAGAAGCAAAATCCCTAACGCTTTCTAACTCAATGGAAAATGCATGGGTTCTAAGGTATCCTCCTACCTTTACCTCGCCATGCTGAGGCAACTTAGGTGGCTCTGAATATCTTAATAAGAATCTTTCTATCCCCTCAGCCATTTCTTTTAAAGTCTCGGGGGATGCATTAGAGTAATGCCCTCTGCCACCTATATCTTTAAGTTCAAGGTATTCACAAGTTTTCCCGAAGCCCTTAGCACGAGCTACATACCTTCTAGAATGTTCAGCCGGCACCCTTTCATCTAATTCTCCATGAACTAGGTAAACTGGAGTTAGCTGATTTTCACATAGATAGTACCCACTTCTCCCCATATAAGCATGGGGATCTTCATCTGGTGTGCATCCTATCCACTCATCCATCTCATCGAGGAACTCCCCGACTTCATCATTCCTATACCAAGCCGCATAATCGCTTATCCCACATTCAGAAGATGCTGACGTGAAATAATCTGGAAACTTGTTTATAAGTGCAAGTACATTCCCGCCGCCTCCGCTACCTGCTCTAAGGTATACTATCTCAGGATCAGAGATATACTGAGCATAGTTTTTCTTAGCATACTCTACAGCATCTATTACATCCACTAACTCCAATCCATTGCAGTCTGGAAAGCCATCAGAGAATGCTCTTCCCCTCATATCTACTTTGATAATAAAGAATTTATCGCTTTTAGGAGACTCTACATCAATATCATCGTGGGTTATACTTCCGTGCCATCCATGTGTAGTGACCATTATAGGTAACTTCTTCACAGGTTTATAAAAGACAGCTGCTAGCATTAGTTCTGGATCAGTAGATGAAGGATGGTATACCAAATCTGCATATTCTGTCGTTTGGAGCTCATAATCTCCTCGTTTCTTGGCTTTTTTATTTAAAGGAGCTTTACTCAGTTGTTCATCCCAAGCCATATATGTCCCTCCTTATTAAAGAAAGAACGGATATGCAAAGAATTTAGTCTCTACATATCCGTTGAAAGGACCTTAAACTGCCTTTACCTCTTTCACCTCTGGTATAGCATTCTTTAAGGTACGTTCTATTCCATTCTTCAAAGTTATCGTAGCCATAGGACAACCTCCGCAAGCGCCCTTAAGCCGTACTTCTACTATTCCGTCATCTTCATTTACGCTTACTAGTTCAACGTCTCCACCATCTGCCTGAAGATAACCTCTTATTTGTTCCAAGGCTTTTTCAACCTTCTCTTTCATCTTAATCACCCACCTTACCTGTCATGCATTTATTATAAAAGCACATCAAAGTAGAATTGTGCTTTTAGCCATGTATAGCATTGGGGATACAGCGAGCACAAATCCATTTGCTCGATCCCTCAGTGCGAATAGGAAAGAGAATAACGTCAGAGTCATCCTTTCCACAGCTGAAACAAGTTGGCAACGTTCCAAAGTCTTTTAAGTTATCCTTTCTCTTTTCTTCCTGGGCTTTTGCTGCCTCTTCATCAAAATCTGGGGCTTCTCTCTCTTCTATAGACAAGGCTCCCAAAGGACAGATTCCTAAACAATATCCAGCTCCGTCACATAATTCTTCACGAATTACCTTGGCCTTACCATCTATGATCTCTATGGCCCCTTCAGCGCAAGGTATAACGCACTTCCCACAGCCATTACATAGCGTCTCATCTATCTTAACTATCTTGCGTATTGCCAACGTTTCTCCCCCCTGTTAAATCAGAGATTGATACAGTATCTAATACCTTTAACATTTCTTCTTGAGCCTTCTCCAATATATCGTGTAATGGACATTCTGAGTGGTTTTTACATACATCTTCCTCTATAAGACAATCATTTATAGCTACTGGTCCCTGCACCGCCTCTATTACATCCCTTATTGTAATAGTAGAGGGATCGATTTTAAGCACAATCCCACCCTTATATCCACGTATCCCTTCAGTCCACCCAACATCACCAAGAACCATCAGTATTTGCGCTATATAATTTTGAGGAATAGAGTGCCTCTCAGCGATTTCCCGACTAATCACAGGTTCACCAGGAGGATGTGAGGCAAGATCTACGAGGATATGTATAGCATATTCCGTTGTCCTATTGAGTCTCAACTTCAATCACCCTATTCTTTAGTTTACCCTTTTTCCCGAATCCTAAAGAGATTTCTTTTTAAAAGAATATTACTTATCTAGAAACTAATATTAGTATACCCTTGTAAATCGGATTTGTCAAGGACTTAAATATCAAAATCTCAATAAAAGTTCGGTTTCTCTTCTCCTTTTAAGACAAATAATTCAACTGTATTAAATCTTTCTTTTTGAATATCTAAGTTACATAAGAAATCACCTGGAATAAACCTCTCATAGTGTCTACAAGCTCCTGATCCCTTCATTTTCAAGGAGGTAGCTATACCTCATAACTGGTTGATCTTTTTCATGGTCTCTATTCGGGTAGGCACATATCCTAAAGTCCCATATTTTGATATCCTCCTCTATATTAATCATCTTACATCTGAAGGGTCACCTTAAAAACGGATCAATTATCACTGTAGTCTTTCCGGATTGGACAAGTACAGAAGCATGATTCACATATTTCACTATCATACTACTCATAAAAACTCTCCTTTAAATATCAGCCTATAATGCCCCTTAATTTAATACGGTCCGTTAAATGACAAGCGACCCAGTGTTCTGAATCTACCAATCTTAGCTCAGGCTTATTTTTCTTGCAAATATCTATAGCATAAGTACATCTAGGGTGAAATGCACACCCTTCTGATAAGCGTTCTCTATCAGCTACATCACCTTTAAGGACTGTTCTTTTCTCTTTGTTACGTGGATTAAAATCAGGTATAGAACTTAAGAGAGCTTCTGTATACGGATGACGTGGATTATCAAATAATTCTTCAGTTCCACTCATCTCAACGAGAACCCCTGCGTACATAAGTGCAACTCTATCGCATATATGCTCTACTACACTTAAATCATGAGAGATAAATAGATATGATAAATCATACTCTTCCTGTAAGTCCTGTAATAGGTTGAGTATTTGAGCTTGTACTGATACATCAAGGGCTGATGTGGGTTCATCAGCTAGTATTAGCTTTGGCTTGAGTCCAAGAGCTCTTGCTATTCCTACTCTTTGTCTTTGTCCCCCACTAAGTGCTTGTGGGTACCTGCTTAGATATTTAGGGTCTAAACCTACATCTTTCATTAAAGCTATTACCATCTCATCTAGTTCCTTCCCTTTAGCTATCTTATGAACCGTTAATGGTTCTCCTATTATCTCACGTACTGTCATGCGTGGATTTAAAGATGAGTATGGATCTTGAAAGATAAGTTGTATATCCCTTCGTATCTCTGACAACTCCCCCTCATCCATATTCCCCATATTTATGGCTTCCCCGTCTTTATTGAAGATAATATCCCCAGAGGTAAAGTTTATAGCTCGTACCATACTCCTAGCTACTGTTGTTTTCCCACACCCACTCTCTCCCACAAGCCCAAAGGTTTCTTTTCTTTTAATGGTAAAACTAACTCCATCTACTGCCTTTACATAACCAACTACTCCCTTTAAAAGGCCTTTCTCAATAGGAAAGTGGACCTTTAGGTCCTTTACCTTTATTAGGTAATCATGGTCCATAGAAGTCCACCTCCTTCTTTCCGTATAAAAAGCATCTAACGTAATGCCCTTCTTCTGCCTCTATCAAAGAAGGCTCTTCTGTATCACAAAGGGATTTAATTGCTTTATCACATCTTGGTTGGAACATGCAACCCTTTAGATTTGAGTGAGGGTCAGGTATAGACCCTTTAATTACTGGCAAACGTCTCCTCTGTCTATCACCAAGCCTTGGTATTGACCTCATAAGCGCTTTAGTATATGGATGTAGTGGGTTATCGTATACATCTATCACATTTCCCTGTTCCACAGCTCTTCCTAGATACATTACTATTATGTCATCTACCATCTCAGCCACTATTCCAAGGTTATGTGTAATGAGTATCATAGACATCTTACGTTTCTCTTGTATTTCCTTTAATAACTCAAGTATCTGTGCCTGAATTGTAACGTCTATTGCGGTAGTAGGCTCATCTGCAATTAAAAGCCTGGGGTTACATGATAAAGCCATAGCTATCATAGCTCTTTGCCTCATGCCACCGCTTAATTGAAAGGAATACATATCTATTATTTCCTCTGCCTTTGGAATTCCAACTTCACTGAGGAGAGATATAGCCATCTCCCTTGCATGGACTTTACTGATCTTATTATGTAGACGTATCCCCTCTATTATTTGATTACCAATTGTATATACAGGGTTTAAGGATGTCATAGGCTCCTGAAATATCATGGATATCTCTTTACCCCTAATCTTTCTTACCTCTCGTCCTCTAGGTTCTAGTTCGGCTATATCTATTACTCTTTCATCTACAAGGCGAAGAAGGATCTTTCCTCCTATGACCTTTCCTGGCATAGGTACTAGCTGAAGTATAGACATTCCTGTTATAGTCTTTCCACAGCCACTTTCTCCTACAATCCCTATAGTTTCTCCTTCTCTCAGATTAAAGCTTACTCCATCTACTGCCCTTATGGTTACATCATCATAAAAAAAATGTGTCTTCAAGTCTTCTACTGCAAGGAGTACTCTATCCAACCTTATTCCCCCTCTAGAAGTATAATAGAACTATATATACTATAGCACAAAAGAGGTTAAAATCCAATAATATAAAGACTTGACTATCTTTGAAGAGTAAAAGTTCTCTAGGATCGAACATCAAGCCCTCCAGTTAGAATGCGATAAATGGGGTGTGTCGGAAAATTTCGATTAGGAAGAATGTAACGCTTTAATACTTAAAAAATATGCAGGAGAGCACATATGTGCCTTCCTGCAAGTGAGAGAAACCATCACGCTGGTTTCTCTTTACCAGCCTCAACAGCAGTAAAAACTCTCAGGAAGTTCTTACCCATTATCTTTTCAATGTCCTCTTTACTATATCCACGTGAAAGGAGACCAACAGTAAAGTACGGCCAATTCGTTAACGCTAAACTCTTCTTACCTTCCGGACTAGCTGGCGAAGGCTTAGGCGCTGATTCCCATGCACCGAACCACCTATCGCCGCTATATGGACTCGGTATAGGGGATGGAGGAGTATTAGACACTTCAGAAGGAGCTGGAGGACATATAACGCCAGTATCAGTGCCAATAGCAACATGGTCTGGACCTACTAAGTTAACAGCGTAATCTACGTGGTCTAGCAGATCTTTTACAGATGCATTTTCGCCAAGAAAAGACGGAATTGCGCATATACCCACAAGACCACCACCATCAGCTATAGCCCTTATTTCATCATCAGTTTTACCTCTCGGATGATCATAAAGGGCTTTACATGTAGTATGAGTAGCTACTATGGGTGTTCTTGAGAACTTGGCAGCATCAATAGTTGTGCGTTCTCCAGAATGCGCTGTATCAATAATTACTCCAATTCGATTTAAGTGTTTCACAACATCCTGACCATGGAGGCTTAAGCCCCCATTGGCAGGTTCTAAGCACCCATCCCCTACCCAGTTACGCCGATTATACGTAAGATGCATTACTCTTACACCAAACCTATAGAATATATCGATCCAGTGATGTGCATCCATCCCATCTAATAGTCCACCTTGGGCTGGAGCACAATTTGCATTGCAGATCACGGCTAGTTTTCCTTCTTTTCTCGCTGATTCTATATCATCCACTGAAATGCATTTAGTCATATACTCCCGCATCCCATCGAATAACTGAATATACCATGAGATTCTATGTAGACTATCATGTAGACTTTTTTCGCTACCTATAGGCATTATCGTGCAATCCAGCTGTGGAGCTCTAATTGCCTTTAAGTATTCTTCTCTACAGTATGGATCATATATATGGCTTGAAACAAATGTTAAAACATATCGCATAGGTTGTACCTCTTGGTAAGAAGCACCATTACGAATCATTTCAGCTATGCTTTCCTGAGCCTTTTTTGAAAACGTTCTTGGCAAGAAACCAAAAAGATCACAAGTAAAGATAGTTTTATGGAGCTCAAGCCCTTTCTCAAGGTCTTCAGGGCCAGCACCTATATACTTTAAAGCACTTTCTTTGGCTTCTTCGATCAAACTATCTAAACGTCGAGAAGACATATATAACTCCCATCCTTTCGATAGTAATGCCAATAGCGCAAGAAAACTACTACGCCCCTTCATAAAAGCGAGGCGAAAAGCAGTTTAAATATCTCTACCTTAAAATTCCTTTCTCATGGTTTATTACAGTAACATCCATTACTTCACCTCATGGTTTACAGGATCTATCTTAAGTTTTCTGCCTTCCCTAGCAGAACGCATTGCTGCTATCCCTAGGATAGCGCTATCCCAACCAGCTTCAACATCACTTTCCGGATATCGTCCCTTTAGTATGCAATCTACAAAGTCCCTCGTTATTAACTCGTCAGCACCGCCATGTCCCCCTACATTACGGGGTAGTTCAAAGGTAACTACTTCCTTTGTAGCCATCTTCTTAAGTATGGTTACATTTTTTGAGAAGTTACCTATTACCATACCCTCATCACCCATAACTCCTACCTCAGAATCCTTATCTGAAAGGGGAGCAAAGTGACATTCCATGTAGGTCGCTCTAACTCCGTTGGCATACTCTATCATCACTGTTGCGTTATCAAAGACATCACTCCCTGGATAGTATATACACGTATCCCATATATAACCGTCTTCTTTCTCTGCATCTAGATAATATCTTTTTGAGTTCCCCTGCTCAATATTCCAAGCATGAGAACACTCGTATCTCTCTGGGCAATCCTTACACCGTCGTGGAGCATCTTCTCTCGCTTTATAAACATCCAACCCTCCAGAAGCTATAACGCCTATTGGTCTTGAAAGAGAGTTCCAATTTAGCTGATCTAAAAGATGCGAGCCTTTATGTACTAAGAGTCCTCCTGATTTCTCCTGGTACCTGTGCCACCTATGAAAATATTTAGAACCTTCCACAAACCTTCTAGCCCAGACCATCTTTACGTTACCGATCTCACCAGCTTTTATAAGTTCATTCACCTTTGCAAGAGCTGACATGAACCTCATATTATGACCAGCATAAAGAAATTTACCGCTGTTCTTAGCAGCTTGGACCATTCTATTGGCATCTTCAACTGTAGTAGCCATAGCTTTTTCACAGTATACATACTTTCCTGCTTGTAAAGCCCTCACAGAAGGATGGACATGCGCAAAGTCTGGTGTAGCTACGATAACAGCGTCCACATCATCTAACGCCAATAGATCATTATAATCTATAAAGCATCGTTCCTTTGGCACGTTTAAATCTTCTGATGCAGCATTGAGCCGCACAGGATTGGTATCAGCTAGAGCTGTTACCCCTGTTATACCTGGGAAGCTCTTTTTCATTGATTCTGCTACTGCTATGCCACGTACCCCAGTACCTATTAATCCTATATTTAGTCTATTCATAAAATCCCTAAATCCGCTCTCCTTTCCCATAATAACCCTTTCATAGTCCCTATTAACTCTAGTCTTGTTGAATAAAAGTATTCAAGACTTTCACCATGCTGGGTTCACCGTATTCTCATGGAAGACTTCTTCTAATAGAGCCTTAGCATCCACTATCTTGCCCATTTGGACTGATTCGTCAACAGCAATAGCAAGTAAGGCTCCTTGAATACCTTCCTCTAATCCTGCCTTCACAACATTATCGTTACCATTTACTGCTTGCCAAAAAGCATTCGATATTACAGAGTCGCCGCCATGGTGACCCGAGCTATCCCTCTTGATCTTTATGATCTCACATACTTCTCTTACTCCTTTATCCGCGCTACTGCGCGGGGTGATAATTATAAAGTCATCATTTATATCCCCATATAAACTAGCATCTATTCCATTGATACGGATAGTTCTTCTCGATGCTGACTGCATTGCAGTCACAGTGAAATTAGCTAATATTCCATTCTCGTATTCAATAATAGCAACCTGATGATCAGGATGCTCTGTCTCTTTAAAGAGGCACGGTTCTCCGGGATACTTCATTGCATACGCACACCTATCGCTTTGTGAACATTCTTCGCACTTATCACCCATATCGTCTTCCTCTACGAAATAAGTGCGCCCTTCAAAAGAAGATATTCTATGAGCTGAGCTTTGTGAAAACCAATTTAAGATATCCAGGTCATGACAGCATTTCTCTGCTATAAATGGACCTGAATAAGTTTTATCTTTGCGCCATCCCCTTCGAAAGACAAAACTTAAATCTTCTGATAAGAATTCCTCTGCATTTATAGTGAGGACCTTACCTAATCTTCCGCTCTCTAGGATCTCATTGATCTTGCTATAAAAAGGGGTATATCTTAGGACAAATCCTACTACCACAGGTGGTCTCCCATTCTCACAATATGCGCTCCATAAAGCCTTGCAATCCTCTAAATCGATGGCAACAGGCTTTTCCAGTAAAAGAGGAATACCCTTTGACATAGCCTTTATAGCCGGCTCTCTGTGAAATATATTAGGTATAGCAAGAACTACTCCATCTAGCTCTTCCTCATCAAGCATCTTCTGTGAATCAGTATAATACTTAAAGTCTGTATTTCCTAATATCCTTCCAAACCTTTTCACGTTTTCTTCATTTGTATCACATAAAGCCGGAACACTCCACGCGCCTGGATGAGATTGTAGCAGATTCCTCAAATACCTCAGCGAACGGGCTCCGCATCCAATAAAGCCTATTTTCTTCATTATTAATTGGTCTCCTTTCCTCAATGACACGTTACTCCTTTATATCTATGAATCATCTATAAGATTCATCTAAAAGTTTTAAAGCTCCAGTCACAAAGTGCATATATGCACTTAGACTCTTACCCAGCTGGAAACTTGGAGTCCTCAAAGCGCCAAGCATAAGTGCTTCTTTGATCTCTTCGTTTCCAGAGAGGTAATAGGCGGCAGCTAATCCCGAACATATATGATCTGGAACACCAGTTCTGACAGTAGGACATGTAGTGATACGGAAAAAACCATTTCCCGCATAGGTATTCTCCATGAGATATAATGCTGAACCCACGATCCCAGGTGCCACCATATCATCTTCAGCGATTCTACGGTATTCTTCCATTGCGTGCATTAGTAGGCCTATCATGAATGTGGCACTGCCTTTACATTTCGTATCCTTACAGTAACAATATCCATCAGTAAAGCTATCCTCGAGCCAACCTCCACTCAATAGCTGTTTCTCCATAACACGATCCATGATTATACGGCTTGCGTTTAGATAATATGGATCTCGGGTCCCCTCATATACTGATAAAAAGAGGAGTGCTGGCCAAGAAGCAAACCTCGCTGCATACTGGAAATCATAATTATTAAAGCGATTGAGACCTGAATAAATACCATCACCATGACTAGCATAATAATCTGCAATTCTCACCGCAGTCTCCAGAGCCATTCTATCCCCAGTCAAATGATAGTAACTTACTAAGCCATAATTAAATACATGTCCTATGTTACTGATCTCTGTGGATATATGGACACCATTACCTAGAGGTTTCGACGCCCAATAGTCTCCCATATGTCCCATACAGTGTTCATGTTGGAATCCTACACGATTCGCATTAGAATACTGGCGGATCACATCAATATCCATCTGATGGAGTGCTGCCTGTTCTCCTAAGATGAAATGAATTTCTTCGCCAGTATGTATATATGTTTGGAAGAACGCCTGAGGCGTATCATATTCAAGATTTCCCCAATTATAGTTACGTTCACCCCACCAATCTCCAAAATTAACCATACCATAGGCTTTATCAACCTCACGCTGTATTAAATAATCTTGAGCAGCCCCTCTCATTAACTCCCCATATATTTGACTTCCATAACCAGGCTCTTCGCTCATTTCCCCAAAGACCTTTGA